>JBFFZT010000080.1:0-7056 GCA_041568535.1 Burkholderiales bacterium
GGCGATACAGGCCGCTTGCCGCCTGCTCGGCGGTCGCTTCCAGCACGGTGCCCACGGTACCGTTCACCAGCCGGTACTCGGTGGGGCGCTTGCCCGAGCGCAGTCCCCAGCCCAGCCACTCGGCCGGCAGCGGCTCACCGGCGCGCATGCGCGAGAAGCGCGCCACTTCCACCACGTCGCCCGGCTCCCGGTTAAGCTCGCGCACGATCGGCGTCGAGGCGAGCAGGCCGTCGTCCTCGGACACGGTCGCGCACCCGCCAAGGGCGAGCAGCGCCGCAAGCACGACGAGGGCGCGCATCAGATCGCCTCCCGCGGCGCGCGCCGCAGCGGCCCGTCGACCGCCGAAGCGAGCGCGCCGAGCGCATCGAGCAGCGCGTCGCGGTTGAGCCGGTACAGGACGCGCTGCCCCTGGCGCTCGGCCGAGACCAGGCCGGCGCGCTGCAGCACCGCGAGGTGGCGCGACACCGCGGGCGCGCTCATGCCGAAGCGCTCCGCCAGGTCGGTGGTCGAGAGCGCCGTCTGCGCGAGGAAGGCGAGCGCCCGGCGCCGCGGCGGCGAGGCCAGCGCGGCGAACACCCCGTCCTGAGCATTAGCAATCATGTTAATAGTATGGCGCATTTCGCGCCGCCGTGGCTACAATGCGGCCTCATTCACAAGGGGACCCCGCTCCATGGCAAAGAAAAAGGCCGCGCCGCAGGCGCCGCTCTCGATGGCCGACCGCGACGGCTGGATCTGGTATGACGGCAAGCTCGTGCCCTGGCGCTCGGCCACCACGCATGTGCTGACGCATTCCCTGCACTATGGACTCGCCGTGTTCGAGGGGGTTCGCGCCTACAAGACGGTACGCGGCACCGCGATCTACCGGCTGAAGGAGCATACGCAGCGGCTCTTCAACTCGGCGCACATCTACATGATGAAGATCCCGTACAGCCTCGAGCAGCTGATGAAGGCGCAGGTCGAGGTGGTGCGCGCCAACGGCCACGAGGCCTGCTACGTGCGCCCGATCGCCTTCTACGGCTCGGAGAAGATGGGCGTGTCGCCGGTGGGCGCGCGCGTGCACGTGGCGATCGCCGCCTGGCCCTGGGGCGCCTATCTTGGGCCCGAGGCGCTGGAGAAGGGCATCCGCGTCAAGACCTCGTCCTACGCGCGCCACCATATCAACGTCACCATGGCGCGCTCCAAGATGTCGGGCACCTATCCCAACTCGGTGCTGGCGACGCTGGAAGCGACCATGCACGGCTACGACGAGGGGCTGCTGCTCGACGTCGACGGCTTCGTCGCGGAGGGCGCCGGCGAGAACATCTTCATCGTCAAGGACGGCGTGATCTACGAGCCCGAGCTCACCTCCGCGCTCACCGGCATCACGCGCGCGTCCGTCATCGAGCTGGCCGCCGGCCTGGGCTACAAGGTCGAAGCGCGGCGCCTGACGCGCGACGACATCTACATCGCCGACGAGTGCTTCTTTACCGGCACCGCGGCGGAAGTGACGCCGATCCGCGAGCTCGACAGCCGCACCATCGGCGCCGGCAAGGCCGGCCCGATCACCCAGAAGCTGCAGAAGGCGTTCTTCGACGTGGTCACCGGCAAGGACAGGAAGCACGCGCACTGGCTGACGCCGGTGCCGATGAAGAAAGGCAAGGCGTGAGCACCGATACCGCACGGCAGGTCGAGGTCACCGAGAAGGACCTGCCCCTGCACTGCCCGCTGCCCGGGGCGCCGCTGTGGGCGCGCCATCCGCGCGTCTTTCTCGACGTCGTCAAGCAGGGCCAGGCGCTGTGCCCGTACTGCGGAACGCGGTACGTCTACAAGGGCGCTGCACGCAAGGGGCACTGAGGCTTGCCTCGCCTGCTCGTCGTCGCACCCAACTGGATCGGCGACGCGCTGATGTGCCAGCCGCTGCTCGCGCGGCTGCGCGAGGGGCAGCCGCAGGCGCGCATCGACGTCGTCGCGCCGGCCTGGGTGGCGCCCGTGTTCCGGCGCATGCCGGAAGTCGCCGGCGTCATCGAGACGCCGTTCGCGCACGGCGTGCTGCACTTGCGCGCGCGCTGGCGCCTCGGGCGCACGCTGCGCGCGCTCGGCTACGACGAGGCGTTCGTGCTGCCCAACGCGTGGAAGGCGGCGCTGGTGCCGTTCTTCGCCGGCATCGCGATCCGCCGCGGCTACGTCGGCGAGGCGCGCTACGGCCTGCTCAATCGGGTCTACCGCAAGCAGCCGGGGCGCGAGCCCATGGCGCTGCACTACGCGCGCCTGGCTGAAGCGCCCGGCGCCTCGATCGCGCAGCCGCTGCCGGAACCGCGGCTCGCGGTGGACGCGCAGGCGGCGCGTGCCACGCAGCAGCGCTTCGGCCTCGAGGAGCGCTACGCCGTGCTCTGCCCGGGCGCCGAGTACGGGCCGGCCAAGCGCTGGCCATACTTCGCCGAGCTCGCGGCGCGGCTCGAGCGGCCGGTGGTCGTGCTCGGCTCGGCGAAGGAGCGCGCGCTGTGCGCTGCGGTCGGCGGCCGCAACCTCGCCGGCGAAACCACGCTCGACGAGGCGCTCGACGTGCTCGCCGGCGCGGACCTGGTGGTGAGCAACGACTCCGGCCTGATGCACGTCGCCGCCGCGCTCGGCCGCCCGCAGGTGGCCCTGTTCGGCTCCTCGAGCCCGCGCCACACGCCGCCGCTCTCCTCGCGCGCGCGCGTGATCTGGCTCGGCATCGACTGCAGTCCGTGCTACGCGCGCGAGTGCCCGCTCGGGCACTTCCGCTGCATGAAGGAGATCACCGTGGATCACGTCCTGCGCGAGCTGCCCTAGCCATGCGCATCTTTCCCACGCCGCAGGACGCCGAGGCCGCCTTCTACGAGGCGCTCGAGCGCGCCGACCTCGAGCTGATGATGGCGGTGTGGTCGGAGGACGAGGAGATCGTGTGCGTGCATCCGGGCGGGCCGCGCCTGTCGGGCCAGGACCAGGTGCGCGACAGCTGGCGCCAGATCTTCGCCGGCGGCGCAAGCGCGCGCCTGCACGTCACGCAGCAGGTCATGATCAGCGGCACGATGGTCGCGGTGCACAGCGTGCACGAGAACTTCTCGCGCCCCGGGGAGGCGCGCCCGATGCAGGCGGTGGTCGCGACCAACGTCTACCTGCGCACCGCGGCCGGGTGGCGCATGGTGGCGCACCATGGCTCGCCCGCGCCCGGCAGCGCCGAGCCGCCGCCGCCCGCGCCGAAGATCCTGCATTGACTCCGTACCGCGCGCCCTGGTGGCTCCCCGGCAGCCACCTGCAGACCCTGTACGCCGCCCTCGGCCCGGCGCCGCGCGTCGCCTGGCGCCGCGAGCGCTGGGACACGCCCGACGGCGACTTCATCGACCTCGACCGGGCCGAGGGCGGCGACGGCCCGCTGCTCGCGCTGTTTCACGGCCTGGAAGGCGGCTCATCCAGCCACTACGCGCGCAAGATCGCCGCCGAGGCGATGGCGCGCGGCTGGCGCTGCGTGGTGCCGCATTTTCGCGGCTGCTCGGGGGAGCCGAATCGCTTCGCGCGCGCCTACCATTCCGGCGACAGCGGCGAGATCGACTGGATCCTGCGGCGCCTGCGTCCCGACTTTGCGGCGGGCGTCTCACTGGGCGGCAACGCATTGCTCAAGTGGCTCGGCGAGCAGGGCGCGGGCGCGGCGCAGGTCGTGCGCCGCGCCGTCGCCGTATCGGCCCCCATCGACCTCGCGGCCTCGGGACACGCGCTCGATCGCGCGCTCAACCGCTGGCTCTATGCGGCGCACTTCCTCGTCACGTTGAAGCCTAAAGCCCTCGGCAAGATCGCGCAGCACCGGCTCTCGATCGACGCGGCACGCGTGGCACGCGCGCGCACGCTGCACGAGTTCGACGACCTGGTCACCGCGCCGCTGCACGGCTTTCGCGACGCCGACGACTACTGGGCGCGCGCCGCGAGCGCACCGTGGCTCGAGCGCATCCGCGTGCCCACGCTGGTGCTGAACGCGCGCAACGATCCGTTCCTGCCGCAGGCGGCGCTCGACGCGGCGGCACGCCGGGCCTCGCCGGACGTGGTGCTAGAATTTCCGGCATCCGGCGGACACGCCGGCTTCCCTGGTCGCGGCCACTGGCTCGCGCACCGTATCCTGGAGTTCTGCGCCACCCGTGAACATTCCCGCTGAAATCTTTCGCGCCTACGACATCCGCGGCATCGCGGGCAAGACGCTGACCGTAGAGGCGGCGCGCGCCGTCGGCCGCGCGCTCGGCTCGATGGCGGACAACTTCGCCGTCGGCCGCGACGGGCGCGACTCGGGCCCGGGGCTGGTCGAGGCGCTGAGCGACGGCCTGCGCCAGTCCGGCGCGAACGTCGTCGACATCGGCATGGCGCCCACCCCGGTGACCTACTTCGCCGCGCACCATCTGGGCTGCGGCAGCTGCGTGTCGGTGACCGGCAGCCACAACCCGCCCGAATACAACGGCCTGAAGATGGTGGTCGACGGCCACACGCTCTCGGGCGACGAGATCCAGGGGCTGCGCCGGCGCATCGAGCAGAGCGATTTCCGCAGCGGCAACGGCCAGCGCCGCGAGGCCGAGGTGCTCGACGCTTACGTGAAGCGCATCACCGGCGACGTGCGGCTCGCGCGCCGCATGCGCATCGCCATCGACAGCGGCAATGGCGTCGCCGGCATGGTGGCGCCGCGCCTGTACCGCGCGCTCAACTGCGAGGTGCAGGATCTGTACAGCGAGGTCGACCCGACCTTCCCCAACCACCATCCGGACCCGTCGCACCTCGAGAACCTGGCCGACCTGATCGCCACGGTGAAGCAGGGCAAGGCCGAGCTCGGCCTCGCCTTCGACGGCGACGGCGACCGCCTCGGCGTGGTGACCCGGGACGGCAGCGTGATCTACCCCGACCGGCAGCTGATGCTGTTCGCCGCCGACGTGCTGTCGCGCAACCCGGGCGCCCAGATCATCTACGACGTGAAGTCGACGCGGCTGCTCGCGCCGTGGATCGAGCGCCACGGCGGCAAGCCGCTGCTGTGGAAGACCGGGCATTCGCTCATCAAGGCGAAGCTCGCCGAGACCGGCGCGCCGCTCGCCGGCGAGATGTCGGGCCACACCTTCTTCAAGGAGCGCTGGTACGGCTTCGACGACGCGCTCTACGCGGGCGCGCGGCTGCTCGAGATCCTGTCGCGCTCGCGCGACGCGAGCGGCGTGCTCGCCGCGCTGCCGAATGCGCCCTCGACGCCCGAGCTGCAGTGGAAGCTCGCCGAAGGCGAGCCGCACGCGCTGATCGAGAAGCTGCAGGCGGCCAAGCCGTTTCCGAAGGCTGAGCGCACCATCACCATCGACGGCGTGCGCGCCGAGTACGCCGACGGCTTCGGCCTGGCGCGCGCCTCGAACACCACGCCCGTCATCGTGCTCCGGTTCGAAGCGGACTCGAAGACGGCGCTCGCGCGCATCCAGGACGAATTTAGAGCGGCGCTCAAGCCGCTCAAGCCCGAAGCGCCGCTGCCGTTCTAGCCGCTACTTCGCGCGCTGCCGGTCGTGCTTCTCGCGGTAGATGCGCCGGCTCTGCTTGTCCTGCGCGCGCTCGATGCGCACGCGCTCCTTGGCGCTGATCCTGCCGTCGGCGGCCGCCTTGTCTTCCATCTTCTGCACGCGCTCCTGGCCGCGCTCGAGGCGCGCCGCCTCGCGCTCGTTGAGCGCGCCGGACTTCTCGCCCTGCTCGATGCGGCGGTCCTGAAGATCCTGGCGCTTGTCGATGCGCGGCGTGCTCTGCGTCTGCGCCAGTGCGGGCATGGCGAAGGCGGCGGCGAGCGCCGCGACGAGAATCGTTTTCATGCTGTTCCCCTTTCTTTCGGTTGGCGTGGATGATCCACGGCCGCCATTGAACCGCGCGAGCCCGGTTACAGTCGCCCTGAAACTGTAACCGTCCGTTACGCGAAGTCGGGGGTGATGCGGTCCAGCCGGTCGGTGACCAGGCAGTCGACCCCCCAGCCGAGGAGCTTGCGCGCCGTGCGCCGGTCGTTGACCGTCCAGGCGAGCACCCCGCAGCCCGCATCGTGGGCGCCTTCGACGACGCGCGCGCCCAGCGCGCGGTGGCTCGCGTGCAGCGCCACGCATTCGAGGTCGCGCAGCATCTCGCGCCAGTGCGGCGGCAGGCGCCCCAGCAGCAGCCCGCGCGGCAGCTCGGGCGCCGCCTGGCGCGCGGCGCCGAGCGCGAGCGGCGAGAACGAGGACAGCACCGGCGGGTGCTCTGCCCCGTGCCAGAGTTTGGCCGCCATGCGCGCGACCGCCTCGCCGGTGCGCCGCTCAAAGCCGTGCGCGGGCTTGATCTCGACGTTCGCCCAGAGACCCAGCTCGCGGCACAGGCGCACCGCGTCTTCGAAACGCGGGATGCGCTCGCCGCGCCAGCGCTCGCCGAGCCAGCGCCCGGCGTCCAGGCGCTCGAGGTCGGCGTAGTCGAGGTGGGAAACCTCACCACGCGCGCCCGTCGTGCGCTTGAGCGTCTGGTCGTGGATCAGCACCGGCGTGCCGTCGCCCGCGAGCATCACGTCGAATTCGACGCCCTTGAAGCCCATCTCGGCGCCCAGGCGGATCGCGCCGAGCGTGTTCTCCGGGGCGAGCGTGCCGCCGCCGCGGTGCGCCACGATCCTCGGGTAGGGCCAGCGGCTCATTGCGGGCGATGCTTCGGCTTGAGGCGCACGTAAACCGTGCGGTGCACGCGCGCGACGACCTCGCCCTTCGCGTCCACGATGTCGGTGTCGAACTCGGGCAGCACTTTCTCGCCGCCGGCCGCCCCCGCCCGGACACCGGCCAAGCACGCCTCCGTGAGCTCGAAGCTCGCCCGCACCGTGCCCCGGCCCGGCGCCAGGTACTCGATGGACGCCGCCTTGTCCCAGACGAGGTACTCGCGCCCCAGGTTGCGCATCAGCATGATGGCGTAGAACGGGTCGGTCATCGCGAACAGGCTCCCCCCGAACTGGGTGCCGACGGCGTTGCGGTTGAGGCGCCCCAGGCGCAGCTCCACCTCGGCCTCGCGGAAGTCCTCGCTCATGCGCCGCAGGCGGATCCCGGCGCCGAGAAA
>JBFFZT010000081.1:0-7051 GCA_041568535.1 Burkholderiales bacterium
GACCCAGCCGAGCTCGCCGCCGCGCGCGGCGGTGCCGTCCTCGGAGTTCAGCCGCGCCAGCTCGGCGAAATCGGCCCCGGCGGCGATGCGCTCGCGCAGGCCCTGCAGGCGCCGACGCGCGTCCTCCTCGGACACGATCTCGTTGGTCTTGACCAGGATGTGGCGCGCGCGCGTCTGCGTCACCGGCGCCGCGTCGCCCGCGCCGCGCCGGCCGAGCAGCTTCACCACGTGAAAGCCCGCCGGACTGCGCAGCGGCTCGCTCACCGCGCCCGGCTGCATGCCGGCAAGCGCCTCGGCGAACAGTTCCGGCAGCCGGCCCGGTGCGCGCCAGCCGAGCGCCCCGCCCTGCAGCGCGTCGCCGGCATCCGAATGGCTGGCCGCCAGGCGCGCGAAGTCGCCGCCCGCGCGCGCCTCGTCGCGCACGCGCTCGGCGCGCGCGCGCGCCTGCTCGACCTGCTCGGGCCGCGCCTGCTCCGGCACGCGCACCAGGACGTGCGCGACGTCGTACTCGACCTTGGCGGCGAGGCTCGCCTTGTGCTCCTCGAGATACAGGTCGACCTCGGCTTCGCTCACCTGGACGCGATCATCCACTTCGCGCTCGCGCAGGCGCGTGAGCAGGATCTGCTCGCGCAGCTCGGCGCGAAAGCGCTCGAACTCCACGCCGTCGCGCTCCAGCGCGCGGCGCAACTCGGCGAGCGTCATGTTGTTGTTCTGCGCCACGCGCTGCACCGCGCGGTCGAGCTGCAGCTCGTCCACGCGCATGCCGGTGCTCGCCGCGAGCTGCAGCTGCGCCTTGTCGAGCACCAGGCGCTCGAGCACCTGGCGCTCGAGCACCGCGCGCTCCGGCGCCGCGATGCGCTGGCGCCGCAGCTCGGCTTCGGCGCGCGCGGTGTGCTCGGCGAGCTCGGTGAGCGTGATGACGTCCTTGTTGACGACCGCCACGACGCGATCGACGAGCAGCGCGTCGCGCGCCGCAGCGGGCAACGCCGCGAGCGCAAGCAGCAGCAAGGCGCAGAGCCGCGTCATTTCAGTACGTCTGCTCGAAAGGCAACTGCGGCTGCACGCTGGGGGGCACCAGCGTCCGGTCGCGCGGGTTGGTCACCGAATAGCCCGGGACGCTGCGACGGAAGAGGTTCACCGTTTCGTTGGAGCCGATCTGGCCGAGGCCGTTGAATTCGAGCTGGAACAGGATCGTTTTCGAGGTCACGTCGGTCGCCGCCTGCACGCGCTGCACCACCGCCCGGAACACCCAGCAGCCGCCGTTGTACTCGAGCCCGCCCAGCGCCTCCAGCAGGCGCCGGTCGCGCAGCGAGTAATTGTAGCGTCCGATCGCATACCAGCCGGCTTGGACCGGCCACTGCGCGGAAAGATCCCACTGCCGCACCAGCTCGCGGTTGAAGCGGTAGCTGAAGTTCAGCACCTTGGCGATCTCCGGGGCGTAGCGCAGTTGCAGGCCGTAGCGCTCGGTGCGCGCATCGCGCGGGTTGTACTGCATCGTGCCGTCGAAGGTCCAGTGCTGCGCGAAGCGCCCGCCCGCCGAGGCGAGCCAGTCGGATTCGCTCGAGGTGCGCAGGACCGAGGCGGCGGTCAGCCCGACGCGCTCGTCCTCGAAGTAGTAGCGCTGCCCGACGGTGGCCCGCAGCCGTTCCTCGCCGCGCTCGTTCAGCAGTCGCGACGTGAGCGCCCAGGTGATCTGGTTGGCGTCGCCGAAGCGGTCGCCGCCGACGAAGCGATTCTCCGAGAACAGCTGCGCGTAGTTGAAGTCCGCGAGCGCGGTGTCGAAGAGCGGCAGCTGCGACTGCTCGCGGAACGGCGCGTATACGTAGTACAGGCGCGGCTCGAGCGTCTGCGTCAGCCGCTCGCCGAACCAGCGCGCATCGCGCTCGAACAGCAGCCCGCTGTCGAGGCTGAACCAGGGGACGCTGACCGTCTGGCGCTCGGGCTGGCCCGCCGCGGTGCGGCTCAGCTCGTAGCGCGCATGGCGCGCCCCCAGCTTGGGCGTGAAGAAGTACCCCGGCGCGGTGAGCGGCGCGGCGAGCACCGGGTTGACCAGACTGCGTTCGCCCTCGACGAGCGTGGGGTGCGTGAAGCGCCCGTACTCGATCGGCAGCGCGGCATCGAGCAATCCGCCCATGTCGTTGCGCGTCACCCCGAGGTTGAGCTGCGGCACGCGATGGTAAGGCGGCACGATCGGCGCGAGCGGATCCTGCAGCGTCTGGAAGCGCTGCACCCGGCCCTGCAGGCTGATGCCGGTGCCGCTGAAGTCGCGCGCGTACTGCACGTAGCCGTCGCGCTGCAGGTTGCCGGTCGACACCTGGCGCACGTCGCTGAACAGGTCGACGAAGTAGCGATCGTCGGAGACGTGGTTCATGTCCACCTTGGCGGTGAGCGCCGGCGTGAAGCGGTGCTCGTGCTGCACCGAGTAGCCGGTGCGCGAGCGCCCGAGCAGCTTGTCCTCCGGCAGGTACTCGACGCGCACCTCGCCGTTGAAGCTGCGGCCGAGATAGCGGTACAGCGTTTTCAGCTGCTCGCCGCGCTTCGACATGAAGGTGGGCGTGATGGTCGCATCCTGCTCGGGCGCGATGTTCCAGTAGAACGGCACCGTAAGCTCGCCGCCGCGCAATGTGGTCTGCGCGTAGTGCGGCGGCAGCAGGCCGCTCTTGCGCCGGTTCTCCAGCGGAAAGCTGAAGTACGGCGTGCCGAGGATCGGCACGTCGAAGAAGCGCAGCCGCGCGCCGCGCGCCACGCCTTCGTCCTCGGTGTAGTCGAGCTCGAGCTCGCTCGACTCGAGCCGCCAGTCGTCGTTGCCCGGCTCGCAGGTCGTGAAGTGCGCGCCGCTGAAGAAATAGCGGTTACGGCCCCGGAACTCGATGCGCTCGGCGCCGCCGCGCGCGGTTTGCTCGCGGCGCATGATGAACGAGGGCTCCTCCAGCACGCCGGTGTCGGTGGTGGTGTCGTAGCGCAGCCGCGGGCCGAAGAAGCGGTCGGCGCCCTGCGCCACGCGCACGCCGCCCTCGGCCTCGATGCGGCCGAACTCGCGGTTGAACTTCAGGTACTCGGCGTACACCGCGAACTCGCCCTGGCGAAACTCGACGCCGCCGCGCGCCGTCACCTCCAGGCCCGAGATGCCCTCGATGGACTGCGCGTCGATGGTCGCCGGCTCCTGCGGCGCCGGCATCTGCGGCGCGGGCGTCTGCGCCGCCGCAACCAACGCAGCGATCAGCGACGCGCAGCCGGCAACTAGGGAGGCCAGCTTTCGCGCTGGAAAACGCTGCATGTACGAGGGAGGGAGACCGACCTTTGCGTGTAAAATCGCACAATTCCGCGCCAGGCGCAACGCAACTCGTGGATCAAAGGCTCGCTGCGCTCAGGCGCTGGCTCGCCGGGCCGCTCGGCAGCCCGGACTTCGGCATCGCGCCGGCCTCGGCCGATGCGAGCTTTCGCCGCTACTTCCGCGTCACGCTCTCCGATGCGCGCAGCTTCATCGCCATGGACGCGCCGCCCGAGCTCGAGGACAGCGCCGCGTTCGTGCACGTGGCGCAGCTGCTGCGCGCGGCGGGCGTGAACGCGCCCGAAGTACACGCGCAGGATCTCGCGCAAGGCTTCCTGCTGCTCACCGACCTGGGCAGCGTCACCTACCTCGATGCGCTGAACGAGGCGAACGCCGATGCGCTGATGCGCGACGCGATCGCCGCGCTCCTCAAATGGCAGCTCGCGACGCGTCCCGCGCTGCTGCCGCCGTACGACGAGGCGCTACTGCGCCGCGAGCTGGCGCTTTTCCCAGAGTGGTACGTCGGCCGCCACCTCGGGCGCGAGCTCGGCGCCGCGCAGCGCACGGCCTGGGACGCACTATGTGCGACGCTGGTGGCGAGCGCGCTGGCGCAGCCGCAGGTCTACGTGCACCGTGACTACATGCCGCGAAACCTCATGCGCTGCGAGCCCAATCCCGGGGTGCTCGATTTCCAGGACGCGGTCATCGGGCCGATCACCTACGACATCGCCTCGCTCACGCGCGATGCGTTCCTGAGCTGGGACGAGGCGCGCGTGCTCGACTGGTCGGTACGCTATTGGGAGGGCGCGAAGCGCGCCGGGCTGCCGGTGGCCGCGGATTTCGCGGAGCACTGGCGGGCGCAGGAATGGATGGGGCTGCAGCGCCACCTCAAGGTGCTGGGCATCTTTGCGCGCCTCACCTACCGCGACGGCAAGGCGAAGTACGTGGCCGACACGCCGCGCTTTCTCGGCTACGCGCGCGGCGCGGCGCGGCGCTACGGCACGCTCGCACCGCTTGCGCGCCTGCTCGACGAGCTGAACACATGAAGGCGATGGTCCTCGCCGCGGGGCTGGGCATGCGCCTGCGGCCGCTCACCGACCGGGTGCCGAAGGCGCTGGTCGAGGCGGGCGGCAAGCCGCTCATCGTCTGGCAGCTCGAGCGGCTCGCGCGCGCCGGGTTTCGCGAGGTGGTGATCAACGTGAGCTGGCTGGGCGAGCGCATCGAAGCGCGCCTGGGCGACGGCGACGCCTTCGGCCTGCGCGTGGCCTATTCGCGCGAGCCGCAGCCGCTCGAGTCCGCCGGCGGCATCGCCCAGGCGCGGGAGCTCCTCGGCGCGGCGCCTTTTGCCCTGGTCAACAGCGATGTGTTCTGCGATTTCGATCTCGCCGCGCTGCGCCGCCACGCCCTGGGCCCGCATCTGGCGCACCTGGTGCTCACGCGCAATCCGCCGCACCATCCCGCGGGCGACTTCTCGCTCGAGGCGGGGGCGGCGGGAAACGCCGCCGCGCCGCGCTACACTTACACGGGCATCGCGCTCGTCGACCCGGCGCTCGTCGCGCCGGTGCGCACAGGCGAGCGCGCGCAGCTCGCGCCGCTGCTGCGCGCCGCGGCCGAGCGCGGGCGGCTCTCGGGCGAACTGCACGCGGGCGTCTGGCACGACGTGGGCACGGCCGAGCGCCTGGCCGAGCTCGAGGCGCGGCTCGCCGCCACGAAGGAAGGGACATGAAAGCCAACGATCTCAGACCGGATGTCGCGGTATACGCCGAGCGCCGGCGGCGCCTCGCCGCGGCGATCGGCGAGGGCGTCGCCGTGATTCCCACCGCGCCCGAGCGCACGCGCAACCGCGACTCGCACTATCCGTACCGCTACGACAGCTACTTCTACTACCTCACCGGCTTTCCGGAGCCCGAAGGCGTGCTGGTCCTTGCGGGCGGTGCCCAGCCCCGGGCCCTGCTCTACTGCCGCGAGAAGAATCCCGAGCGCGAGATCTGGGACGGATTCCGCCACGGGCCGCAGGGCGCGCGCGAGCGCTTCGCTTTCGACGAAGCGCACCCGATTGCCGCCCTCGATGAAGCGATGCCGGCGCTGATCGCCGATCGCGCGGCGCTCTGGTACCCGGTCGGCGCCGACGCCGAATGGGATGCGCGCGCCATGCGCTGGCTGAACGCGGTGCGCGCCAATGCGCGCGCCGGGGTGGCGGCGCCGCAGGCGCTGCACGACGTGCGCGCGCCGCTGGACGAGATGCGGCTGCTGAAGGACGCGCACGAGCTCGCCCTGATGCGCCGCGCGGCGGCGATCTCGGCGGCGGCGCACCATCGCGCGATGCTCGCCGCGCGCCCCGGGCGCCGCGAGTACGAAGTGGAGGCCGAGCTGCTGCACGAGTTCCGCGTGAGCGGGGCGCAGTTCCCCGCCTACTCGCCGATCGTCGCCGGCGGCGCCAACGCCTGCGTCCTGCATTACGTGCAGAACGACGCGCCGCTCGCCGACGGCGCGCTGCTGCTCATCGACGCGGGCTGCGAGCTCGAGGGCTACGCCGCCGACATCACGCGCACCTTCCCGGTCAACGGGCGCTTCTCCGGCGCGCAGCGCGAGGTCTACGAGATCGTGCTCGCGGCGCAGCGCGCGGCCATGGACAAGGTGCGCGCGGGCAACGCCTGGAACGAACCGCACGACGCCGCGGTGCGCGTGCTCGCACAGGGCATGCTCGACCTCAAGCTCCTCGCCGGCAGCCTCGACGAGGCGCTGGAGAAGGAGACCTACAAGCGTTTCTACATGCACCGCACCGGGCACTGGCTCGGCCTCGACGTGCACGACGCGGGCGACTACAAGCGCGCCGGCGCCTGGCGCCGGCTCGAGCCCGGCATGACGCTCACCGTGGAGCCGGGCCTGTACATCCGCGCCGCCGACGACGTGCCCGAGCGCCTGCGCGACATCGGCGTGCGCATCGAGGACGACGTGCGGGTCACCGCGCAGGAGTGCGAGGTGCTCACGGCCGCGGCGCCCAAGGCGATCGCCGAGATCGAGGCGCTGATCCGTGACGGCCGGCGCTGACGTCCTCATCCGCGGCGCGGGCCCGGTCGGCTGCACGCTGGCGCTCGCGCTGCGCGGCTCGCGCCACGTCGTGCGCCTGGTCGACCCGCAGAGCGCCGCGCACGCCGCTTTCCGCCCCATCGCGCTCTCGCACGCGAGCCGCCTGATCCTCGAGCGCGCAGGCGTCTGGGGCGAGTTCCCCGTGACCCCGATCCGCCGCATCCGCGTCTCGCAGGCCGGCGCCTTCGGCCGCACGCGCATGGACGCGGGCGATGCCGGCGTTCCCGCGCTCGGCTATGTCACGCAGTACGCGCAGCTCCTCGCCGCGCTGCGCGCGCGCGTCGACATCGAAGCCGAAGACGGTGGCGCGGCACGCTGCACCGTGCACGCCGAGGGCGTCTCGGCCGACGCGCGCGAGCGCCGCTACGGGCACGACGCGGTGGTGGCGCGCGTTTGCGCCGATCCCGCCGCGCAGGACGAGGCCTTCGAGCGCTTCACCGCCGAGGGCCCCCTGGCGCTCCTGCCGATTACCGGCGAGTGGGCGCTCATCTGGAGCGCGCGGCCCGAGCGCGCTGCGGCGCTCGTAGACGCCGCGCCGCGGGAGTTCCTTGCAAGCCTGCAGGACGCCTGCGGCGAGCGAGCCGGGCGCTTTGTCGCCGTGCACGAGCGCGCGCAGGTGCCGCTGGCGATGCGCCTGCGCGCCTCGCGCGTCGAGGGGCGCGAGGTGTACATCGGCAACGCCGCGCAGAC
>JBFFZT010000082.1:0-6976 GCA_041568535.1 Burkholderiales bacterium
ACGAACGATTGGTCGATCTTCAGCTGGTGGATCGAGAGACGCTTCAGGTAGCTCAGGCTCGAATAGCCGGTGCCGAAATCGTCGATCGAAATGCGCACGCCCATGTCCTCCAGCGCCTGGAAGCGCGCGTTCACCTCTTCGGTGTGGCGGATGATGATGCTTTCGGTGATCTCAAGCTCGAGGCGCTGCGCCGGCATCTCGCTTTCGCGCAGGATGCGGTCCACCGCGGCGACGAAGCCGGCGTCCTGGAACTGCCGTGCCGAGCAGTTGACCGCGAGCTGCAGGTGCTGGTGCCCGGCCCGGTGCCAGGCGACGGCCTGGGTGCAGGCGGCGCGCAGCACCCATTCGCCGAGCGCCACGATCAGCCCGGCTTCCTCCGCCACCGGGATGAACTCCGACGGCGCGACCATGCCGCGCTGCGGGTGGCGCCAGCGCACCAGCGCCTCGAAGCCGACGATGCCGCCGGTGCGCAGGTCGAGCTGCGGCTGGTACTGCAGCGTCAGCTCGTCGCGCTCGAGCGCGCGCCGCAGGTCGCCCTCGAGCTGCAGCCGTTGCTGCGCGGCGTCGTTCATCGCCTGGGTGAAGAACTGGTAGTTGTTCCGCCCCACCTGCTTCGCGTGGTACATGGCGGTGTCGGCGTTGCGCATCAGCGTCTCGACGTCGGTGCCGTCGGCCGGGTACGCCGCGATGCCGACGCTGGGGGTGACCTGGAGCACGTGGCTGTCCAGGGTGAGCGGCGCCGACAGCGACTCGAGCACCTTCTGCGCGACGACGCGCGCGGTCTCGGCACGATCCAGGTCGCCGAGCAGGACCACGAACTCGTCGCCGCCGATGCGCGCCACGGTGTCGGCGGCGCGCGTGCAGGCGAGCAGGCGCCCGGCCACGGCCTGCAGCAGCCGGTCGCCGACCGGGTGGCCGAGCGAATCGTTGATCGTCTTGAAGCGGTCGAGGTCGATGAACAGCAGCGCCAGCACTTCCTCGTTGCGCTTCGCCTTGGCGATCGCCTGGCTGATGCGATCCTGCAGCAGCGAGCGGTTCGGCAGCTGGGTGAGCGCGTCGTGGTTCGCCATGTGGCGCACCTGCTCCTCGACGCGGCGCTGCTCCGAGATGTCGGTGATGGTGCCGATCAGCCCGGCGACCGAGCCGTCCGCGCGGCTGAAGGTCGCCTTGTTGTAGATGGTCTGGCGCAGCGCGCCCTGCGCGTCGCGGATCGCCGCTTCGTAGGACTGGCTGCCGGGGCTCGCGAACAGCTCCACGTCGCGCGCATGGTGCTTGCGCGCGAGCTCGGGGTCTTCCGGGTAGAGCTCGAACACCGACCTGCCGACGAACTGCTCGCGCGCGATGCCGAAGAAGCGTTCCCAGGCGCGGTTCACGCCGAGGTAGCGTCCCTGCGTGTCCTTGAAGAAGATGGGCTGCGGCACCGCCTCGATCAGCTGCTGGATGAACGAGAGCTGCTCGCGCAGGCCTTCGGCCGCGCGCACGGCAACCGCGCTCTCGGCCAGCTGCAGCGCCCGCTGGTGCGCCCGCAGCTGGGTCAGCACCAGCCAGAACAGCAGCAGGCTGGTGACGAGGCCGCCCAGCAGCACGACGAGCGGCAGCTCGCCGCCGATGCCGACGGGCGACGCGTCGGGGGCGCTGAACTGGAGCCGCCAGGTGCGGCCCGCCACGTCGCGCGTCACGACGCGCTGCCGGGCGGCGCCCTCAGGCTCCCGGCCGAAGATGCGCACGGCCCCGGCGCCGACCTCGGTGCCGCCGCCCACGCCCAGGTCGTGGATGAGGACGTCGTACGCGACGCCCAGCTGCCTGCCCAGGTACGCATTCACCAGGCTCTCGACCTGGATCGCGGAGGCCACCACGCCGGCGAAGGCGGCGCGCCGCTCGGCGACCGTGCCGATCGGCATGTCAGGCCTGTAGAGCGGCATGCGCAGCGTGAACGACAGCTTGCCGCCCGGATCGGCGGCGAGCCGCAGGGGCTCGGAGGCCGTGGCCACGCCGCGGTCGCGCGCGTACTCGATCGAGGCGCGTCGCTTCGGATCGGACAATAAGTAGAAGCCGAACGCGCTCTCGTTGCCCGTCATGGGCTCGATGTAGGTGACCACCATGTACTCGCTGCGCTCGCCCGGCGGCCTGATCGCGAACCCCGGGTAGCCGCGCGCATCGAGGCTGCGGTCGCTGCGCACGCTGCGCTCGAACTCGGCCTTCTGCGCGGCGCGCACATAGCGCACGAACGACAGCAGCCGCACGCTGGGATAACGCTCGCCGATGCCGAACTCCGACACGTAGCGCCGGAACTCGTGGCGCTCGAGCATCTCGGAGGCATTGAACAGGCCGCGCAGGCCGATCAGGAGCGAGACGTTGTCCTCGACATGCCGGTCGAGGGACTCGACCGCGAGCGACACCCGATGATCGAAGTCGATCTCGGCCTCGCGGCTGAGCTGCTGCGTGAAGAAGCGCCAGGCGACGACGGTGATCGCCAAGCCGAGGCCAAGCACGAGAAATGCCGGCCAGTTCCGCAGTGCGCCCCGCATCGGCTTCTAGCTTACGCGATGCGCGCGCGATCCGCTTGGCGCCGGCCTATTTCGCCAGCGGCTTGTACCTGATGCGGTGCGGCCGCGCCGCTTCCTCGCCGAGGCGCTTCTTCTTGTCGGCCTCGTACTCCTGGTAGTTGCCGTCGAAGAACACCCACTTCGCCTCGTCCTCGGCGGCGAGGATGTGCGTGGCGATGCGGTCGAGAAACCAGCGGTCGTGCGAGATGACGAGGACGCTGCCGGCGAACTCGAGCAGCGCCTCTTCGAGCGCGCGCAGCGTCTCGACGTCGAGGTCGTTGGAGGGCTCGTCGAGCAGCAGCACGTTGGCCCCCGACATCAGCGTCTTGGCGAGGTGCAGGCGCCCGCGCTCGCCGCCCGAGAGCTGGCCGACCTGCTTCTGCTGGTCGGGACCGCGGAAGTTGAAGCGCGCGAGGTAGGCGCGCGAGGGCATCTGGAACTTGCCCACCACCAGCGTGTCCTGGCCGCCCGAGATGTCCTCGAACACGGTCTTCTCGCCCTGCAGCGCATCGCGCGACTGGTCGACGTGCGCGAGCTTCACCGTCTTGCCGAGCGTGATCTTCCCGGAATCCGGCTTGTCCTTGCCGATCAGCATGCGGAACAGGGTCGACTTGCCGGCGCCGTTCGGGCCGATGATGCCCACGATCGCGCCGGGCGGCACCTTGAAGGAGAGCTTGTCGATGAGCAGCCGCTCGCCGAAGCCCTTGGACACGTTCTTGAACTCGATCACCTCGTTGCCGAGGCGCTCGGCCACGGGGATGAAGATCTCCTGCGTTTCGTTGCGCTGCTGGTGCTCGTACTGCGACAGCTCCTCGAAGCGCGCGAGGCGCGCCTTGGACTTCGCCTGCCGCCCCTTCGGGTTCTGGCGCACCCATTCCAGCTCGGCCTGCATCGACTTGATGCGCGCGGCCTCCTGGCTCTGCTCGACCTGCAGGCGCTTTTCCTTCTGCTCGAGCCACGACGAATAGTTGCCCTCCCAGGGGATGCCGCGGCCGCGGTCGAGCTCCAGGATCCAGCCCGCGGCGTTGTCGAGGAAGTAGCGGTCGTGCGTCACCGCCACCACCGTCCCCGGGAACCGCACCAGGAACTGCTCCAGCCACTCCACGCTCTCGGCATCGAGGTGGTTGGTCGGCTCGTCGAGCAGCAGCAGGTCGGGGCTCGAGAGCAGCAGGCGGCACAGCGCGACGCGGCGCTTCTCGCCGCCCGAGAGCACTGCCACCTTCTGCTCCCAGGGCGGCAGGCGCAGGGCGTCGGCGGCGATCTCCAGCTCCTGCCCGGTCCCGGCGGCGTTCACCTGCGCTTCGAGCCGCGCCTGCTCGGCGGCCAGCTTGTCGAAGTCGGCGTCGGGCTCGGCGTAGGCGGCATACACCTCGTCGAGGCGCTTCTTCGCCGCCGCCAGGTCGCTCTGGCTCTCCTCGACCGTCTCGCGCACCGTCTTCTGCGGGTCGAGCGCCGGCTCCTGCGGCAGGAAGCCCACCTTGAGGTTGGGCATGCGCACCACTTCGCCCTCGTAGTTCGGGTCCTCCCCGGCCATGATCTTCAGCAGGCTCGACTTGCCCGAGCCGTTCAGCCCCAGCACGCCGATCTTCGCGCCCGGAAAGAAGTTGAGCGAGATGTTCTTCAGGATCTCGCGCTTCGGCGGCACGATCTTCTGCACCCGGCGCATGGTGTAGACGTACTGGGCCATCTCAGCTTCCCGCCTGCTGCAGCGTGCGCCACACCTTCTCGGGCGTAAGCGGCATGTCGATCTCCTTCACGCCGAGCGCATCGAGCACCGCGTTGACGATCGCGGGCACCGCGCCGTGGCAGCCCGCCTCGCCCGCGCCCTTGGCGCCGAGCAGGTTCTGCCGGGTCGGCACGGACTCGTCGAACTGCGTCGCCATGTCCGGCATGTCGTCGGCGCGCGGCATGGCGTAGTCCATGAACGAGCCGGTGAGCAGCTGCCCGGTCTCGTCGTACACCGACTGCTCGAACAGCGCCTGGCCGAGGCCCTGCGCCACGCCGCCGTGCACCTGCGACTCGGCGGTGAGCGGGTTGATGACGCGGCCGATGTCGTCGACCGCGCTGTGGCGCGCGACGCGCACCGCGCCGGTCTCGGGATCGACCTCGACCTCGGCGATCTGGCAGCCGTTCGGCCAGGTCTGGCCCTTGGCGGTCTCGGTGTGCTCGCAGACGATCAGCCGCTCCGGCTGCTTGCCCGCAAGCTCGAACAGGCCGATGCTGCGGTCGGTGCCGGTGATGCGAAAGCGCCCGTCGCTGTATTCCAGGTCGGCCGGAGCGGCTTCCAGCGCCTGCGCCGCGAGCGGGTTAGCGGCCTCGATGAGCGCCATGGCGCCGGCGAGCGCGGCGCTGCCGCCGACCTGCAGCCCGCGCGAGCCGCCCGCGCCGCCGCCCACCTTGAGCAGGTCGCTGTCGCCCTGCACCACGCGGATCGTCTGCGGGTCGATGCCGAGCTTTTCCGCCACGATCTGGGCATAGGAGGTCCACAGGCCCTGGCCGATCGCCTGGGTGCCCGAGTCCACCTCCAGCGTGCCGTCGGCTGCGGCGATCATGCGCACGGTCTCGCTCAGCCGTGCGCTGCCCGTGATCTCGACGTAGCACGCGAGCCCGCGCCCGTAGCGCAGCCCGCGCGCCTCGGCCGCCGCTTTGCGCGCCGCAAAGCCGTCCCAGTCGGCGGCCACGAGCGCGGCGCGCAATACCTTCTCGAAATTGCCGCAATCGTAGGTGTAGCCGGCTGGGTTGGCGTAGGGCATGCGCTCCGCCGGGATCAGGTTCTTCAGCCGCAGCTTGACCGGATCGACACCGAGGTCCAGGGCGGCGCGCTGCACCAGGCGCTCGAGCAGGTAGCCCATCTCCGGGCGTCCCGCGCCGCGGTAGGCATCCACCGGCGTCGTGTTGGTGAACATCATCTTCACCTCGTGGTCGAGCACCGGGATCGCGTAGACGCCCGTGGGCGCGCGCACGCCCGACATCGCCGGCACGGCCGCGCCGAAGCTCGAGATGTAGGCGCCGACGTTGGCGAGCGTGCGGATGCGGAGCGCCGTGAAGCGGTGCTCGGCATCGAGCGCGAGTTCCGCGACGGTGAGGTTGTCGCGGCCGTGCACCTCGGCGAGGAAGTTCTCCGATCGGTCGGCGAGCCAGCGCAACGGCCGGCCGAGCTTCTTCGCCGCCCAGAGCAGCGCGGCGTGCTCGGGATAGGCGTAGCCGCGCGCGCCGAAGCCGCCGCCGACGTCGGTGCTGACGATGCGCAGCGCCTCTTCCCGGTCGCCGAGCACCGTCGCGAGCTGCGCGCGGGTGTTGTGCACGTTCTGCGTCGGGCACCACAGGGTGTAGCGGCCCGAGGCCGCGTCGTACTGGGCGGCGAGCGCCCGCGGCTCCAGGGGGTTCGCCACCACGCGCTGGTTAACCACCTGAATGCGCACCACGTGCGCCGCGGCGGCGAAGGCCGCCTCGCGCGCCGCCTTGTCGCCGGCGTGGTAGTAGGCGGCCGACTGGCCGGCGCGCGCGGCGCCCGGCAGGTCGGCGACCGCGTCGAGCGGCTCCCAGTCGACCTCGATCATTTCCGCGGCGTCGCGCGCCTGGTGGCGCGTTTCTGCGATTACCAGGGCGACCGCGTCACCGACGAAGCGCGCCTCGTCCGCGGTGATCGGCATGCGCGGCGGCGCGACGATGGGCGAGCCGTCCTGGCGCTTGTGCAGGTGCGTGAACGGGATCGGTCCCACGCCATCGGCGGCGACGTCCGCGCCGACATAGACGGCGGCGACGCCCGGCGCCCCGCGCGCGGCGGAGACATCGATTTTCGCGATGCGCGCGTGCGCGTGCGGCGAGCGCAGGAACACGGCGTGCAGCGCGCCTTCGAGACGCACGTCGTCCGTATAGCGGCCGGCCCCGGTGAGCAGGCGCTGGTCCTCCAGGCGCCGCAAGGGCTTGCCGATCCACTGGCTGGCGGACAGGATGGGTTCGTTCATGGGGACCGCACGATTTTATACTGCGCGCCTGGAGGCACCATGAACGCAGCGGACGGACTGGGCTTCATCGGCACCGGCGTGATGGGCGAGCCGATGTGCCGCAATCTCGCGCGAAAGAGCGGCCGGCGCGTCGTGGCGTGGGATCTGCAGAGCGCGCCGCTCGAGCGCCTGCGCGCGCACGGCGTGGCGATCGCCGCCTCGCCCGGGGAGGTTGCGGCGCAGGCATCGATCCTGTTCGTCTGCCTGCCGGGCGGCGCGCAGCTCGAATCGCTCTGCGAAACCGCGCTGCTGCCCGCGGCGCGCGCCGGGCTGACGCTCGTGGATCTCGGCACGTCCGGCGTCGGGCGCACGCGCGCGCTCGCGCAGCGCTTCGCCGAGCGCGGCGCCGACTACGCCGACGCGCCCATCGCGCGCACGCGCGCCGCCGCCGAGGCCGGCACGCTCGCCCTCAGCGTCGGCGCG
>JBFFZT010000083.1:0-6968 GCA_041568535.1 Burkholderiales bacterium
CCCACCACTACCGCTACAGCCCGGAGATGAGTACCTTCATCGTCGAATGCGACGCGCCCACCTGGCAGCGCGCAGGGCTGGACCGCATGGGCGACGCCCAGTCGCGCGCTTACTGCGAGCGCGTGTTCGCGCCGGACCTGGGCGGTCATCCGCTGGTGTCGAACAACTCCACCTGGCGGCAGTTCCCGTTGCTCTCCAACGAAGTCTGGTCTTCCGGCAACCGGGTGCTCATCGGCGATGCGCTGCGCAGCATGCACTTTTCCATCGGCTCGGGGACGCGCCTCGCATTCGAGGACGCCATCGCGCTCGACCGCGCGCTTGGCGAGGCGGGCGAGGAGGTGCCGGCGGCGCTGGCGGCGTTCGAGCGCGAACGCCGGCCGGTGGTGGAGAAGCTGTTTTCGGCGGCGAGCGCGAGCTCCTACTGGTACGAGGAGTTTCCGGCGCGCATGCGGCGCTTCGACGCCCTCGGGCTCGCCTACGACTACATGACGCGCAGCGGCCGGATGAGCGACGAGCGGTTGCGTACCCTGGCGCCCAAGTTCATGACCCAGGTCAAGAAAGGCGCTTGATTTCCATGCGGTTAGGGCTATTATTCGAACGATGGTTCAAGTTTTGAACGAGAGTTCCGTACGCCAGCCTTCGGCGCGTGTGCGCCAGCGGAACGAAGCCCGGCGCCTCGACATCCTGCGCGCCGCGGCGCGCGTGTTCCGCCGCCGTGGCATCGCCGCCGCCGGCATGCGCGAGATCGCCGACGAGGCGGGGCTCTCGCCCGGGAATCTCTACCACTACTTCACCGGCAAGGACGAGATCCTGCTCTTTTGCCAGGAGCGCACGCTCGAGCGCATGCAAGCGGCGGTGGACGCCGCGCGCGGCACGCCCGCAGAGCGGCTGCGCAGTGTGCTGCGCGCGCACGTGCACTGCATGCTCGACGAGCTGGAGGGCGCCACGGCGCACCTCGACGTGGAGGCGCTGCCGAAGAAGCTGCGCGCGCCGATGATCGAAAAGCGCGACGCCTACGAGCGCGCGGTGCGCGCCATCGTCGCCGAAGCGCTGCCGCGCGGCGACGCGGCGCTCGTCACGCGCGCCATGCTCGGCGCGGTGAACTGGACGGCACGCTGGTATCGGCCCGACGGCGCCCAGGGGCCCGACGAGATTGCCGAGACGCTGTCCGACTATCTGGTGAAGGGGCTGGCATGAACCGGGTGCGCATGAAGCTGCGAGTGAACGGCGAAGAGCACGAAGTGTTGTTCCATCCCTACAAGACGCTGCTCGAGGTGCTGCGCGAGGAGCTCAACCTCACCGGCACCAAGCACGGCTGCGAGCTCGGCGAGTGCGGCGCCTGCGCCGTACTGGTGGACGGCGCGCCGCTGCTTTCCTGCCTCGAGCTGGCGCTGGAATGCGAAGGGCGCGCCATCGAGACCGTGGAAGGGCTGCAGCAGGGCGCCGAGCTGCATCCGCTGCAGGCCGCGTTCGCCGACCTCGGCGGCGCGCAGTGCGGCTACTGCACGCCCGGCATCCTGATGACGGCGAAGGCGCTCCTCGACAAGGAGCCCAACCCGAGCCGCGAGCGCATCCGCGAGGCGGTGTCCGGCAACCTGTGCCGCTGCACCGGCTACCTGCAGATCTACGAATCGATCGAGGAAGCGGCGAAGCGCATGCGGGAGGCGGCATGAACGCCCAGGCGAAGACCCGCTTCGAGGTGCTGGGCAAGGCGCGGCGCCGCGTCGACGGCCGCGCCAAAGTGACGGGACTGACGAAGTTCGCCGACGACATCGTGCTGCCGCGCATGCTGCACATGAAGCTGCTCCGGTCGCCGCACCCGCACGCCGAGATCGAATCGATCGACGTGGCGAAAGCCTCGGCGCACCCGGGCGTGCACCTCGTGCTTACGGGCAAGGATTTCCCGGTCACCTTCGGCATCATGCCGGTGTCGCAGGACGAGTATCCGCTCGCCAACGGCAAGGTGCGCTACGTCGGCGATCCGGTGGCCGCCGTGGTCGCGATCGACGAGCAGACCGCGTTCGAGGCCTGCGAGCTGATCGAGGTGAAGTACAAGCCGCTCGCCACGATCGCCACGGCCGAAGAGGCGCTGACGACGCCCGAGCCGCACATCCACGAGCACGGCGAGCGCGGCAACATCCACCGCCTGCAGGCCTACGAGTTCGGCGACGTGGGCGACGCGCTGGCCAGATCGGACCACGTGTTCGAGGACGTGTTCTTCTACGAGGGCAACACGCACCTGCCGATCGAGCAGCATGCCGCGGTGGCGGCGCCCGACGGCGAAGGCAAGCTCACGCTGTGGTCCTCGACCCAGGTGCCGCACTACATCCACCGCGCGCTGGCGCGCGCGCTGCGCATGAACGCCGCGCACATTCGCGTCATCGCCTGCCCGAACGGCGGCGGCTTCGGCGGCAAGTGTGACCTGCACAACCACGAGATCGTGGTGTCGCGCGCCGCGCTGAGGCTGGGGCGCCCGGTGAAGATCTGCCTCAACCGCGAGGAAGTGTTCTACATGCACCGCGGGCGCCACCCGGTGCTGATGAAGATGCGCACCGGCGTGACGAAGGACGGCAAGCTCACCGGCATGCACGTGCAGACGCTGCTCGACGGCGGCGGCTACGGCTCCTACGGCGCGGCCAGCACCTTCTACACCTGCGTGCTGCAGACGGTGACCTACGAGCTGCCGCGCTACAAGTTCGACGCCTGCCGCACCTTCACCAACAAGCCACCCTGCGGCCCCAAGCGCGGCCACGGCACGCCGCAGCCGCGCTTCGGCCAGGAAGTGCAGCTCGACAAGATCGCCGAGTTCCTGCAGCAGGATCCGGCGGAGCTGCGCCTGGGCATGGTGGCGAAGCCCGACTCGCTCACCGCCAACTGGCTGAAGATCGGCTCCATCGGCCTCGAGGAATGCATCCGCCGCGTGGTCAAAGCGTCGGACTGGAAGCAGCGCTTTCGCCGGCTGCCCGAGGGGCGCGGCCTCGGCATCGCCTGTGGCGCCTACCTGTGCGGCGCGGGACTGCCGATCTACTGGAACAAGATGCCGCAGTCGGGCGTGCAGCTGCTCCTGGATCGCAGCGGCCAGGTGACCGCGTTCTGCGGCGCGACCGAGATCGGGCAGGGCTCCGACGACGTGCTGGCCGCGATCATTGCCGAGGTGTTCGGCATCGACCCGTATGACGTGCGCCTGGTCACCGGCGACACCGGCCTCACGCCGGTGGACCTCGGCTCGTACTCCAGCCGCGTGACGGTGATGATGGGCAATGCCGCGATCCAGGCGGCCGAGCGCTTGAAGGCGCAGCTCGCCGAAGCCGCCGCCGAGCAGCTGATGATCATCCCGCAGCGCGTCGCGTTCTCGCAGGGGCGCGTATTCTTCGCCGACGAGCCGCAGAAGGGCATGAGCTTCGCCGAGGCGGTGGTGTACGCCGAGGCGAAGTTCGGCACGCTCGGCGCGGTCGGCTCCTACTCGCCGCCGCGCAGCCCTGGCCGCTACAAGGGCGCGGGCGTCGGGCCGTCGCCGGCGTACTCGTACACCGCGTGCGTGGTGGAGGTCGACGTGGACAAAGCGACCGGCTGGGTGAGCGTGCCGAAGGTATGGATCGCGCACGACATCGGGCGCACGGTGAACCCGGTGCTCGCGCGCGGGCAGGTCGAAGGCAGCGTCTACATGGCGCTCGGCGAAGCGCTGATGGAGGAGCAGGCGTTCCGGCGCCTGCCAGCCAAGATGTCGGGCGCGCTGGTGCACAAATTTCCTTCGCTCCTCGAGTACAAGAGCCTCACTTCGCTCGACATGCCCGACGTGGTGACCGAGCTGGTCGAGGACCCCGACCCCAACTGCCCGTTCGGCGCGAAGGAGGCGGGGCAGGGGCCGCTCCTGCCGGTGATGCCGGCCGTCGCCAACGCGATCTACGACGCGGTGGGCGTGAGGATCGACGAGCTGCCCATCACGCCCGACAAGGTGCTGAAGGCGCTGGAGCTCAAGGCGGCGGGCAAGACGCCGCGCGTCGGGCCCGAGTCGTTCCCGCAGGTGCCGTACCCGAACCCGATGTTCGTGCCGCCGCCCTGGGAAGGCGGCGACGGCAACGAGGTGAAGCGAGATGATGCGGCTGCCATGGTTTGAGTGGCGCGCCCCACGCACGGTCGCGGAAGCCGCAACGATCCTCGCGGGCGAGGGACCGCAGGCGATGCTCATCGCCGGCGGCACCGACCTGATCCCCAACATGAAGCGCCGCCACCAGTCGCCCAAGACACTCGTGTCGCTGCGGCGCGTGGCCGAGCTGAAGAAGTCGAACGGCGCGCTGGGTGCAGGCCTCACGCTCACCGACCTGGTGCACGACGCCTCGGTGCGCGAGCGCTACCGCGGCCTGTGGCAGGCGGCGGCGCAGGTGGCGACGGTGCACCTGCGGAACATGGGCACGCTCGGCGGAAATCTCTGCCTCGACACGCGCTGCACCTACTACAACCAGAACCACGAGTGGCGCAAGGCGATCGACTTCTGCCTGAAGAAGGACGGCGACATCTGCTGGGTGGCGACGGCGAGCAAGCGCTGCGTGGCGGTGTCCTCGACCGACACGGCGCCCGCGCTGATCGCCCTCGACGCCAAGGTGAAGCTGGTGTCGGCGCAGGGCGAGCGCGAGGTGCCGCTCGCGGCCCTGTACAACAACGACGGCATCGACTACCTGACGCGGCGCGCCGACGAGATCCTTACCGAGGTCGCGGTGCCGCGAGGCTGGACCAGCAGCTACTGGAAGCTACGCCGGCGCGGCGCGTTCGATTTCCCGGTGCTGGGGGTGGCGGCGGCAGCGCGTCTGGGCAAGGACGGCACGGTGGAAGAAGCGCGCATCGCGCTCGGCGCCGCGGCCTCGCGCCCGTTCCTCGTCGACAGAGCGGGCGAGTTCCTCCAGGGCAAGCGGCTCACCGACGAGGTCATCGCGGAGGCCGGAGCGCTGGTCGCCTCGCGCGCCAAGCCGATGGACAACACCGACCTCGACCTGTACTGGAGGAAGGATGTCGCCGCAGTGTTTGCCGGCTACGCGCTGCGCGAGCTGCGCGGCGACGACATGCGCGAGGCGCGCCTGCGCATCGCCAGGCAGACGCTCGCGGTCTAGAGCACCTCGTAGACCTCGTACACGGGCCCGCTCTTCTCGCGCCGGCCCGTGGCCACCGCCACGATGCGGTTGAGCCAGTCGTACTTCGGCGACGCGGTCTCGAACGCGGGCGTGGTGCGGAAGTAGTAGCTTGCCGGATCGACCGCCTCGCCCTGCGCCAGCCGCGCCATCACCTCCGCCGGCCCGTGCCGGATGCCGCGGTAGGTCATGTAGATCAGCTGCCGGTCGTCGGTCTCGAGGGTGATGCGCACGTCGAGCACCGTGGCGCCGTCGGGGCGCACCAGGATCCAGTCGCCGCCGGGGGCCGCATGGATCGTGCCGCTCAGGCGCTCGCCCTTGAAGACGCCGCCGGTGACGGTGGCGATGCGCCGGCTGCCGGCCGGTGTGGCGCCGAGATCGGTGATCCTGGGGACGTCGGCGGTCAGGGTGAAGAGGTGGCGGGTCTGGATCATGCGTCGCGCTCCGTGGGTTTGTCAGACTTGATGTGCGCCCGTTGCACAAGCTTACGCGTGCAGGCGGCACCGGACCCCTTGCATTGTGCCGTGCGGCGGGAGAACAATAAGGGCTGCATGACGCGCCTGTACAGCCTCACCGAAGCCGGCCGGAAGGCTTGGGACACGCAGAGCAACCGCGTGCCCCTCGACTTTCGCCGCGTGCTCGGTCTGATCAAGCCGGAAACCGACCCGCGCGATCTGCGCGTCCGGCTCGGGTGGTCCGAGGCCGCGGTCGAGGAGGTGCTGAAGGATCTGGAGCGCGGCGGGCTGGTCAAGTCGATCGGCGCCAGCGCGAGTCCGGACGCGCCCGATCTGGATTTCACCGACAGCCTCAAGGTCGCCGACATCCAGGCGGCGCTGCGCGCGCGAAACCAGAAGTAGGCCTGTAACATCCGGGGCATGGAAGTCCGCCCCATCGCCGGCGCGCTCGGCGCCGAAATCCACGGCGTCGACCTGGCGCAGCCCCTGCATCCTGACGCGCTCGCGGCCCTCCGCACCGCGTGGCTCGAGCACCTGGTGATCTTCTTCCACGGCCAGAAGCTCACGCCGCAGCAGCAGCTGGCGTTCGCGCGCGCCTTCGGCGAGCCGATGGAGTATCCGCAGCTGAAGGGCCTGCCCGAATGCCCGCTGATCACGCCCGTCGTGAAGCTCGAGCACGAGCGCACGAATTTCGGCGGCGTGTGGCATTCGGACACCACGTACCTGCCGCGCCCGCCGATGGCGAGCATGCTCTACGCGCTCGAAGTCCCGCCGCGCGGCGGCGACACGCTGTTCGCCAACCAGTACCTCGCCTACGAGACCCTGTCCGAGGGCCTCAAGCGCACGCTGGACGGGCTCGTCGGCGTGAACACCTCGACCAAGGCCGCGGCCTCGAAGACGCGCGAGGACCGCATGCGCGCGGCGGGGGAGGCGCTGAAGGTGCTGTCCGGCGAGCATCCGGTGGTGCGTACGCACCCCGAAACGGGCCGCAAGGCCTTGTATATCAACGTCGGCCACACCGAGCGCTTCAAGGGCTGGACCGAGGAGGAAAGCCGCCCGCTGCTGGAATACCTGTTCGCGCATCAGGTGCGCCCGGAGCTGACCTGCCGCTTCCGCTGGGCCCCGGGCTCACTCGCCTTCTGGGACAACCGCTGCGCGCAGCACAACCCGGTCAACGACTACCACGGCTACCGCCGCATCATGCATCGCGTGACGCTGGCCGGAGATGCGCCGCGCTGACCGGCTGCCGCATCGCACCAATTGAGGCGTATCCTTGACCCTGAGGGGACGGTGCGATACGGTGGCGCCGCACTCTTAACAGATCACATCACGAGCGTTGGAGGAGGAGTACCCATGAAACACAAACTGCTGCGCCGGCTGCCGACCGCGG
>JBFFZT010000084.1:0-6959 GCA_041568535.1 Burkholderiales bacterium
CGCTGCGTCCCAGCGCGCGCGTCAACGCATCGCGCGTCAGCACGCCCACCAGGCGCTCTCCGGATTCGAGCACGGGCAGCAGCGACGCGTGCTCCCATCCGGGGTGGCGCACGGCGCCGGCGAGCGGTGTCTGCGCCGGGATTACGGCCTCGGGCCGGCGCATGATCGAGGCGAGCGTCGCGCCTTCGCTCGCGCGCAGCAGCATCGGCAGCGGCACCCAGCCCTCCAGCCGGCCGTCGCTCGCCGTCACGAACACGCGTTGCACCGTCGCCTCGATCTGGCGCACGCGCTCGAGCGCCTCCGTCGCGCGCGTCGCGCCCGGCAGCGCCAGCACGTCGGGGTCGGTCCAGGCGCCGACCGAGTCCTCGACGTAGCCGAGGAGCAGCTTCGAGGCGAGCGCGGCCGCCGTGCGCAGCCCGGCGATCAGGCGCGAGCGGCGCGGCTCGGCGACGTGGCGCAGGATCGCCACCACCGGCTGCGTGCCGAGCTCGCCGAGCAGCCCCTGCACCAGCTCGTCCTCCAGCCCGCCCAGCGCGCGCGCCGCGGCATTCGGCCGCATCGACGCGAGCACCGGCGCCGCGAGCCGTGCCGGCGCGCGCGCGAGGAGCTCCGCAGCCTGCGCGGGCGCCAGCGACTCCAGCACGCGCGCGGATTCCGCCGGATGCGCGCGAATGAAGGCGAGGCTGAGCGACTCCGCGTCAGCCATCGCCGTTGCCCGTCAGCAGCACGATCGGCTCGTCGTGATAGACGCGCCCGGGGAGCGCCACGCGCCCTTCTTTCGCTTCCAGCACCAGCGAGGTCGCGCTCACCTCGACGATGCGCCCCTCGAAGCCGGCGACGCGCACGCGCTGCCCGACCTGGAATGCCTGGCGCAGGTAATGCGCGCCGATCAGGTTCGCGACGTAGCTGCGCGCGCCGAGGCTCACCGCGATGGTGACCCCGCCGAGCACCGAGGCGATGACCACCGCGGCGAGGATCGCAAGCCAGGTGACGCGGATGCCGATCTGGTCGGCGCCGACCAGGATCGCCGCGACCAGGGTCGCGCCCTGCGCGAGGCGCGCAAGCGCGTTGCGCTGCGCCGGCTGCAGGCGCGTGGCGGTGGCGAGCACCAGGTCGGCGACGAAGCCCGCCAGCACGTAGCCGGCGACGACGATCAGCACGCCCGCGGCAAGGGTCGGCAGGTAATCCAGGAGCCGCGCCAGCCAGTCGGTGAACGTCTGCAGGCCCAGGACCTGCGTCGCCGCGGTAACGAAGAACAGCAGCACCACCCAGTAGACGATGGTGCCGAGCACGTTCGCCGAGCGCCCGACGCGCAGGCGCGACGGCCCGGCCAGGCGCTCGATCAGCGCTTCGGCGAGCTGCATGCCGCGCACCGTGAGGATGCGCAGGAGGCGCGCCAGCAGCCAGCCCACCGCGAGCAGCACGAGGGCGCCGATCAGGCTGGGCAGGTGGTCGGCGAGGCGCTCGAACAGCGCGCCGGCGGCGCTGGTGGAGGATTCGCCGAAGTTCTTCATGCTTGGATAGTATCGCGTTGCCTGCGCCGTAAGCCATCGGCCCGCGGCGGCGACCAATGCCATGGACATGAAACCCGGCCGCGGCTGCCCGCTCTCCTACCGCTACGCGCCCGACGCGTTCCGGGCCGCGCCCGCGCTCGGCGCGGACACGCTGTGGATCGCCGGCGGCCTGTACGGCAACCGCTACGCCTTGCAGGCGCTGCTCGAGACCTTCGACGCCGAGCCGGGCGAGAAAGCGCTGGTGTTCAACGGCGATTTCCACTGGTTCGACGCCGCGCCGGAGGAGTTCGCGCGCATCGACGCCGCCGTGACGCGCCACCGCGCCCTGCGCGGCAACGTGGAAACCGAGATCGCCGCGCCGCGCGAGGGCGCGGGCTGCGGCTGCGCCTATCCGGACTGGGTGAGCGACGCGACCGTCGAGCACTCGAACCGCATCATGGAGCGGCTGCGCGCGGCGGCCCGCGCCTCGGGCCGCGACCTCGCGGCGCTCGCCGCGCTGCCGATGCACCTCGTCGCCGAGGTCGGCGGCGAGCGCATCGGCATCGTGCACGGCGACGCGGAATCACTCGCCGGCTGGAGCTTCGCGCAGGAAGTGCTGGCGACACCGGCCGGGGTCGCGCACGCCGAGCGCCAGCTGGCGCGCACCGGCGTGCGCGTGTTCGCTTCGAGCCACACCTGCCTGCCCGTGCTGCAGGGGTTTCCGGGGGGGCGCGCGCTGATCAACAACGGCGCCGCCGGCATGCCGAATTTCCGCGGCGAGCGCTACGGCGTCGCCACGCGCATTTCGACCACGCCCTCCCCGGCGGCGCTCTACGGCACGCGCTGCGGAGCGGCGTATGTGGAGGCGATGGCGCTGCGCTACGACGCCGCGGCGTGGGAGCGGCGTTTCCTCGAGCTGTGGCCGGCGGGATCGGACGCGCACCGCTCGTACTTCGAGCGTCTGCGCAGCGGCCCGGCGTTCGAGCTCGCCGCCTAGGCGCGCAGCGCGCCGGCCACGCTGTCGACCAGCGCGTCGTCGGCGCCGACGATGCCGACGCTGCCGCCCCGGAGGGCGATCACCGCTGCGCTCATGCCTTCCTTCGCGGCGCGGCGCCGGCCCTGCAGGCGCGCGCCCGGCATCACCAGCAGCGTCACCTTGCCCTGCGGCACCATGAGCACGACGTGGTACGAGGTTTGCCCATTGAACGGGCAAGGACCGATGTGCTTGACCTGTCCGATACTCTCCACGCGTTCCAGCGGCAGCGTACCCGCGAGCGCAGCGCGCGCTTCCTCGCGCGGCATGGGCCCGAGCATGATCGACTTGGCCTCCTCCTTCATGACGAAGTCGATGCAGGCGAGCGCGATCGGGTCCTGCCGCGCCAGCCAGGCGTAGCCGCCCGCGCCGGCCGCGACCAGCGCACCGGCCGCCATGGCGAGGAAGCGGCGCCGGCGCGCCACTTGCGCCCGGGCCATGCGCTCGGCGAAGCCCTCCGGCACCGGCACCTGCAAGGCATCGCGCAACGCGTCTTCGAAAGCGGAATGCTCGGACCATTCGGCGCTGCACGACGCGCACTGCAGGCGGTGCACGCGCATGGCGTCGGTCTCTCCGGCGCCGGTGAGCAGCTGGCGGCGGTAGTCGAGGCAGATCACGACGATCCCGCCTTGCGCTCGCGCGGCGTCACCAGGCGCCTGAGCGCCTGGCGCGCGCGCGTCAGCCGCGTCATGGTGGCGCCTTCCGTGGTGCCGATCATGGCCGCGATCTCCGCACAGCTGAAGCCGCCCAGCACCTGCAGCGCGAGCGGCTCGGCGTAGGACGGCGGCAGTGCATGGAGCGCATCGCGCATCTCCACGCCGTAGAGCTCCACGCGCTCGTCGGGCAGGTCCAGGCCGTCGAGGCTTTCCGCGGCCGGGGCGGCGCCGCGCACGGCGCGCAGGAACTCGTTGCGCACGATGGTGAACAGCCACGCCTTGGCCGCAGCGTGCTCGCGCAGGCGCGGAAACGCGCGCCAGCCGCGCAGCAGCGCTTCCTGCACGACGTCCTCGGCCAGCGCGTGGTCGCGCGTGAGCCAATAGGCGTAGCGGTAGAGATCGGCGGCATGGGCGCGGACGGTTTCCTCGAAACTCACTGCTCGGCCTCGGCGGCGACGGCGCCGACCTGGGGGCAGGCGCGCAGGCGCAGCCGCGCGCGATGCACCAGCACCCAGCAGTGCGTCGGGGTAACGCACAGCCGCCGGCACACTTCGGCCGTGTCCAGGCCGAGCACCTCGCGCAGCACGAAGGCCTGCGCCGAGCGCGGCGGCAGGTCCTCCAGGCTGCGGTCGATGGCCGCCAGCGCATTGCGGCTGGCGCAGGTCTGCTCGGGACCGGGTCCGTCGTGCACCAGCTCGTCGAGCTCCATGTGTTGGAGGGCTTCCTCGCGCGGCCTGCGGCGCAGGCCGTCCACGATCTTGTGCTTCAGGATACCGAAGAGCCAGGTGCTGAGCGAGGCGCTGCCCGCATAGTCCTCCAGCCCCTCGAGCGCCGCGACCAGCGCCTCCTGCACCGCGTCCTCGGCCTGGTCCCGGTCGCGCGTGCGCCGCATCGCAAAGGCCATGAGCTTGGGGCGCAGGCGCGCCAATTCCTCGGTCCTTGTGGGTGCCATTGCCTAGAAGACCCGGCACCCGGCGCGGACCTTACAGGCCGAGAAAAATATCCTGGAAACGGTAATCGCTGCGCGCCGCGGGCGACCCACAGGCACGGGCCTCTCTGCAGAGCCCTCAACCTGAAAGGAGACTCCATATGGATCAGAAGACCCTCGTTGCCGCGGCGGTGGCCGGGCTGTTCGCACTCGGCGCCCACGGCGGCGCGCTCGCGCAGGACAAGGACCAGGAGAAGTGCTGGGGCGTAGCGAAAGCCGGCAAGAACGACTGCGGCAGCAACAAGACGTCGCACTCCTGTGCCGGGCAGTCGAAAGTCGACTACGACCCGAACGACTTCAAGGTCGTGAAGGCGGGCACCTGCGTGCAGATGGGCGGCAGCATGAAGCAGGGCGAGCCGGGCCGTCTGGCGAAGATGAAGAAGGGCTGAGCTTGGCACAGCTCGGCGCCGGCATCGGGCTGCGCGCGCGGCATTACCCGGAATTTTCGGGCGCGCGGCCCGCGGCCGGCTGGCTGGAAGTGCACAGCGAGAACTATTTCGGCGCGGGCGGGCGCGAGCGCGCCGTGCTGGAATCGCTGCGGCGCGACTACCCTCTCAGCCTGCACGGCGTCGGCCTCGGCCTGGGCTCGGCCGAGGGCTACTCGGCGCGGCACGAGGAGAAGCTCTGTGCGCTGGTGAAGTGGGTCGAGCCCGCTTTCGTTTCGGAGCACCTGTGCTGGAGCACGGCGGCCGGCCGCCACTACAACGACCTGCTGCCGCTGCCCTACACCGAGGAGGCGCTCGCGCTGGTGGCGGGGCGCGTCGCGCGGCTGCAGGAGCGGCTCGGGCAGCGCCTCCTGGTGGAGAACGTGTCGTGCTATCTCGAGCCCGGGCCGCACGACATGGGTGAAGGCGAGTTTCTCGCCGCGCTCGTGCGCCGCACCGGCTGCGGCCTGCTGCTCGACGTCAACAACCTGTACGTGAACCAGGTCAATCTCGGGCGCGACGCCGAGGCGCAGATGCGCGCGCTCGATGCCGAGAGCGTGTGCGAGATCCACCTCGCCGGGTTCTTCCGGGGCGAGCACCGCCTCATCGACACCCATGGCGCGCGCGTCGCGGAAGCCGTGTGGCAGCTCTACGAGAGCGCGCTCGGCCGGTTCGGCCCGGTGGCCACGCTGATCGAGTGGGATACCGACGTGCCGGCGCTCGACGTGCTGCTCGAAGAAGCCGCCAAGGCGCAGGCGCGGCTGGATGCGACACATGCCCTCGCTGCTTGAGCAGCAGCGCGCGTTCGCGCTGGCGCTGCTCGACCCGGCGCTCGCGGACGAGGGCCTGCGCGTGTATCGGGCCAACGTCTTCGGCAACTGGAGCGCGGCGCTCGGCGGCGCCTACCCCGTGGTGCGCGCGATCGTCGGCGCCGAGTTCTTCGAGCTGCTGGCGCGCGACTACGCGCAGGCCGCGCCGTCCACGAGCGGCGACCTGCACGAGTACGGGGCGCAGCTGGCGGCGTTCCTCGACGGCTACGTGCAGACGCGTGAGCTGCCCTACCTGCCCGACGTGGCGCGCCTGGAATGGTGCGCGCACCTCGCCTACTACGCCGCCGATGCGCCGCCGTTCGATCTTGCGCGGCCGACGCAGGCGCGGCTGGCGCCGGGCTGCGCGCTGCTCGAGTCGGCGTGGCCGCTGCAGCGCATCTGGGAGGCGCATCAGGACGGCGGCGACCCGGGGAGCGTCGACCTCGGCGCCGGCCCCGATCGGGTTCTCGTACACCGCAACCGCTGGCGCGTCGAGGTGTGCTCGCTCGGCGCCGGCGATTACCGCTTTCTCGAGCGGCTGCGCGCCGGGGCGGAGCTCGGGCCCGCGCTCGAGGCCGCCACCGCGGCCGATGCCGCTTTCGTCGCCCGCGTGGCCTTTGCCGCCTGGGTCCAAGCTGGAGTGATCACACAATGAACATACAACTCGTCGTTGCCTGGAGCGATCGCATCATCGGCTGGCTGCGGGGCGCCGCGCACGTGCTCGACCTCGGCATCCGCCTGTATGTGGCGGAAGTGTTCTTCCGCTCGGGCCTGCTGAAGATCGGCAACTGGGACGGCACGATGTACCTGTTCAAGAACGAGTACAAGGTGCCGCTGCTGCCGCCGGAGCTGGCGGCGTGGCTCGGCACCTTCGGCGAGCTCGCTTTTCCGCCGCTGCTCGCCCTCGGGCTCGCGGCGCGCTTCGCCGCGCTGTCGCTCTCGGTATTCAACGTGGTAGCGGTGATTTCCTTCTGGCACGTCCTGAGCGACAATGAGGCCGCCTTGATGTCGCACTACTACTGGGGCGTGCTGCTGCTGGTCACGCTGTGCCACGGGCCCGGCGTGCTTTCCCTCGACCACTGGATCCGCCGGCGCTACTTCCCGGCGGCGCGCTAGCGCGCCGCATGCCGACGTCGCTGCGACCGTTCCTCACCTGCCGCCTGTGCTGGGGCATCACGATCGCGGTGTTCCTGCTGATCCTGATCGTGGAGATCGCGATCCTGATCCCGTCGACGCGCTCCTTCGAGCAGGCCGAGCGCGCGCGCATCGCCGAGCGCGCGCAGATCCAGGTGGACGCGAAGCTCGAGGGCGCCGCGGGCCGGCCGCAGGCCGCTCTTGCCGGCGTCGTCGGCAACCTGGGCGTGCGCGGCGTGGCGCTGTACGACGAGGCCGGCATGCGCCTTGCGGCGGAGGGCGACGCGCCGCCGTTTCCGGCCGGCGGGCTTGGCGCGCGCGCTACCACGTTCGACGACCCCGAGAAGGCGACGACGCTGATCTCGGCCTGGCGCCACGACGGCGAGCAGGCCCTGCGCGTTGCGGTGCGCAGTGAGGCGGC
>JBFFZT010000085.1:0-6950 GCA_041568535.1 Burkholderiales bacterium
CGCCGCGGCAAGCCCACGGTGCACGTGGAGTTCGACGAGGCCACCGCGCTCCTGGTGGGCGACGCGCTGCAGTCGCTCGCCTACCAGCTGCTCGCCGAGAACGTGCTTGCCGACGAGCCGCGCACGCAGCTCGAGATGGTGAAGCTGCTCGCGTCGGCGGCCGGCTCGCGCGGCATGGCGGGCGGGCAGCAGATCGACCTCGAAGCCACCGGCAAGGCGCTCAGCGTCCCCGAGCTCGAGGCGATGCACATCCACAAGACCGGCGCGCTGATCCGGGCCGCGGTGCTGCTCGGCGCGGCCTGCGGCCCCGCAGCCGACGCATCCGTGCGCGAGCGCCTCGACCAGTACGCGAAGACCGTCGGCCTCGCGTTCCAGGTGGTCGACGACGTGCTCGACGCCGAAAGCTCCAGCGCCACGCTCGGCAAGACGGCGGGCAAGGACTCGCGCGCCGGCAAGCCCACCTACGTCTCGGTCATGGGCCTGGCGCGCGCGCGGGAACTGGCGCAGGAACTCAGGCACAATGCGCACGAGGCGCTCGCGCCGCTCGGCGCCGGCGCGCGGCGCCTGCGCGAGCTCGCCGATTTCATCGTGCTGAGGAAGTTCTAGCCGTGTCGTCAATCCTCGAAGCGCTGCCGGACGGCAGCTACAATCCCTCGATGTTCGAGCTGCTGAAGACCATCGACGATCCATCCCAGCTGCGCGCGCTCGAGCGCAAGGACCTGCATCGCCTGGCCGAAGAGCTGCGCGCCTTCGTGCTCGATTCGGTCTCGAAGACCGGCGGACACCTGTCGTCCAACCTCGGCACGGTGGAGCTCACCATCGCGCTGCACAAGGTGTTCGAGACGCCCGAGGACCGCATCGTGTGGGACGTCGGCCACCAGACCTACCCGCACAAGATCCTCACCGGGCGGCGCGAGGCGATGGCGCGGCTGCGCATGATCGACGGCATCTCGGGCTTTCCGCGGCGCATCGAGTCGCCCTACGACACTTTCGGCACCGCGCACTCGTCGACCTCGATCTCGGCGGCGCTCGGCATGGCGGCGGCGGCGAAGGCGAAGGGCGAGCACCGCAAGTGCGTGGCGGTGATCGGCGACGGCGCCATGTCGGCGGGCATGGCGTTCGAGGCGATGAACAACGCCGGCGCCATGGACGTGGATCTGCTCGTCGTCCTCAACGACAACGAGATGTCGATCTCGCCGCCGGTCGGCGCGCTCACCAACTACCTGGCGCGGCTGCTCTCGGGGCGCATGTACTCGACGGCGCGGCGCGCCAGCGAGCACATTCTCAAGCGCGTCGGCGTGTGGGAGCTCGCGCGGCGCACCGAGGAGCACGTGAAGGGCATGGTGACGCCCTCGACGCTGTTCGAGGAGTTCGGCTTCAACTACATCGGGCCGATCGACGGCCACGACCTCGACACGCTGATCGCGACGCTCACCAACATCAGGAAGCTCAGGGGCCCGCAGTTCCTGCACATCGTCACGCGCAAGGGCCAGGGCTACAAGCTCGCCGAGGACGACCCGATCGCCTACCACGGGCCGAGCAAGTTCGATCCGGCCGAAGGCATCAAGAAGGCGGCGGCGCCCGCCAAGCCCACCTACAGCCAGGTGTTCGGCGACTGGCTGTGCGACATGGCGGCCGCCGACGCGCGCCTGATGGCGATCACGCCGGCGATGCGCGAGGGCTCCGGCATGGTGCGGTACTCGGAGCAGTATCCCGAGCGCTACTTCGACGTCGGCATCGCCGAGCAGCATTCGGTGAGCTTCGCTGCCGGCATGGCCTGCGAAGGCCTGCGCCCGGTGGTGGCGATCTACTCGACGTTCCTGCAGCGCGGCTACGACCAGCTGATCCACGACGTTGCCATCCAGAACCTGCCGGTGAGCTTCGCGCTCGATCGCGGCGGGCTGGTGGGCGGCGACGGCGCCACGCACAACGGCGCTTTCGATTTCGCCTACCTGCGCACGGTGCCGAATCTGACGGTGATGGCGCCGGCCGACGCGGCGGAGTGCCGGCGCATGCTGAGCACCGCGTTCCACCTCGGCAAGCCCGCCGCGGTGCGCTATCCGCGCGGCGCCGCGCTCGGCGAGGCGGGCAGCTCGCTCGACACGCTGCCGGTGGGCAAGGGCGAGTTGCGCCGCAGCGGACGGCGCGTCGCGATCCTCGCCTTCGGCGCGGTGTTGAAGCCCGCGCTCGAGGCGGCCGAGGCGCTCGATGCCACGGTGGCCAACATGCGCTTCGTGAAACCACTCGACAGCGAGCTGCTGCGCAGCCTCGCGCAGGCGCACGAGCTGCTGGTGACGGTGGAGGAGCACCAGATCATGGGCGGCGCGGGCGGCGCGGTGTGCGAGGCGCTCGCGGGCCTGGGGCTCGAGAAGCGCGTGCTGCTCCTTGGCCTGCCGGACCGCTTCATCGATCACGGCGACCCGGCAAAGCTCCTGTCGTCCGTGGGGCTGGATGGCCCGGGTATCGAGAAAGCGATTCGCTCTGCAATAACCGAGTAAATTACTCGGGAGTTATAATGGCGCCATGAAAGCCAAGGACCTGCACGCCATTCCGGACGTCCAGAGCTCGCCCGACTCGCGCAAGCTCGCGATCGACAAGGTCGGCATCAAGGCGATCCGCCACCCGATCCAGATCATGCAGCGCGCCGGCGGCGTGCAGCACACGATCGCCAACTTCAACATGTACGTGGGCCTGCCGCACCATTTCAAGGGCACGCACATGTCGCGCTTCGTCGAGATCCTGTGCGCGCACGAGCGCGAGATCACCGTGGACTCGTTCCAGCTGATGGTGAAGGAGATGGTGGCCAAGCTCGAGGCCGAGGAAGGCGTGGTGGAGATGACTTTCCCGTACTTCATCGAGAAGGCCGCCCCGGTGTCGCGCGTGAAGAGCCTGATGGACTACGAGGTGAGCTTCGTGTCGCAGATCCGCGAGGGCAGGCAGGGCTTCGCCATGAAGGTGCTGGTGCCGGTGACCAGCCTGTGCCCGTGCTCGAAGAAGATCTCCGACTACGGCGCGCACAACCAGCGCTCGCACGTCACGGTGACCGCGCACACGGGCGATTTCGTGTGGATCGAGGAGATCGTGGATCTGGTGGAAAAGCAGGCCTCGAGCGAGCTCTACGGCCTGCTCAAGCGCCCGGACGAGAAGCACGTCACCGAGCGCGCCTACGACAACCCCAAGTTCGTCGAGGACATGGTGCGCGACGTCGCGGCGCTCCTCAACCTCGACGAGCGCATCACCCGGTTCGTGGTCGAGTCGGAGAACTTCGAGTCGATCCACAACCACTCCGCCTACGCTCTCATCGAGCGCGACAAGACGGCTGGCTAGCGGATTGCTGGCCTGGCTCGGCCTCGGCGCTGCGGCGGCCCAGGACTTCGACGCGCGACGCATGCGCCTGATCGGGGAAATCGACGCCATGTACGCGGCGACGCGCGCCGAGACCGGGCTCGCTGCGATGTCGCCCGCGGTGCGCGCGGCCATGGCGCGCGTGGAGCGCCACCGTTTCGTGCCGGCGAGCGAGCGCGAGCGCGCCTACGGCAACTACCCGCTGCCGATCGGCGCCGGGCAGACCATCTCGCAACCCTACATCGTCGCGCTGTCCACCGACCTGATCGATCCGCAGCCCGGGCAGACGGTGCTGGAGATCGGCACCGGCTCGGGCTACCAGGCGGCGGTGCTGGCCGAGATCGTAGGGCAGGTCTACTCCGTCGAGCTGATCGAGGACCTCGGCCGCTCGGCGGCCAAGCGCCTCGCCGCCGCGGGCTACGCCAACGTCGAGGTGCGCATCGGCGACGGCTACGCCGGCTGGCCGGAGAAAGCGCCGTTCGACGGCATCGTGGTGACTGCGGCGGCGCCGCAGGTGCCGCCGGCGCTCGTCGACCAGCTCAAGCCGGGCGGGCGCATGGTGATCCCGGTCGGCGCCAGCCACGCCGCGCAGGAGCTTCTGGTGCTCACCAAGCGCGCCGACGGCGGGGTCGATCAGAAGCGCGTCCTGCCGGTGCGCTTCGTGCCGCTGGTGCCGGGCCGCTAGCGGCTCAGTTGCCGCGCTCGCGGCGCTTTTTCTCGATCTGCCACTCGATGTCCTTCACGTACGCCTGCGCCGGAGCGTGGCCGCGCCGCGAGGCGCGCAGCATCCAGGCGTAAGCCTGCTGCGCGTCGCGCTTCACCCCGCGCCCTTCGGCGTACGCGAGGCCGAGCGAGAACTCGGCGTCCGCATGGCCCTGTACCGCGGCGCGGCGCAGCCAGCGCACCGCGGTGCGGTCGTCGCGCTGCACGCCGTACTGTCCGGTGCTGTAGATCACCGACAACAGGAACTGTGCGTCCGCCCAGCCCTGCTCGGCGGACTGGCGCAGCAGCTCGAGCGCCCGGGCGTCGCTTTTCTCCACGCCGGCACCGGTGCCGTGCAGCAGCGCGAGCCGGTAGCGCGCCTCGCGGTCGCCGCCTTCCGCGGCCTGCTGGATCAGCTTCGCTGCGGTGTCCACGTTGCGCTCGACCCCGCGACCTTCCAGGTAGAGCATGCCCAGGCGGTACCGGCCGTAGGGATTGCCCTGCGCCGCCGCCTTCTCGAGCCACGAGCGGCCCTCGTCCGCATTCGCCTCGCCGCCGTCCGCATCGAGGAGCAGGGCGCCGAGCTTGGCCTGCGAGCGCGCCAGGCCCTGCTGCGCCGCGGTCAGGTACCAGCGCCGCGCTGCGGCCGGATCCTTCAGCGTGCCTTCGGTGCTCTCGTAGATGACGGCGGCGTTATGCTGTGATTCGGCGTGGCCCTTGCGCGCCGCGCGCAGGAACCACTCCAGCGCCTGCGCATCGCTCTGCTCCGCGCCCTTGCCCGAGACGTGCATCATGCCCATCAGGTGCTCGGCGTAGGTGTCGCCGGCGGCCGCCTGGCGCTCGATCTCCTGCTTGGCCTCGGCCGAACCGCCGATCGCCTTGCGCGCCAGGTCGTCGAGCGGCGCGGCGCCAACAGCGAACGCCGCCGCGGCGGCGAGCAGCAGCAGCCCGCGCCCGAGCCCCATCAGAAGCGGCGCATCAGGATCATGGTCTGACCCTGGTTCTTCATTTCCACGCGGCTGAGAAAGCTCATGCCGAGCAGCGCGACGTCCAGGCCCTGCTCGATGACCAGCGCGTCCACCGCGTGCAGCTCGATGCCGCCGACCTTGACCGTGTCGAGCGTCAGGCGGTACACGGGCACCACGCCGCCCGCGGTGCGCGTGGTGCCGGGCTGGCCCTTGCGGTACTCGAGGCCCAGGCGCGTGGCCTCGCTCGCCGGCAGCGCCACCACCGTCGCGCCGGTGTCGACGACGAAGCGGATCGGCCGGTTGTTGATGGCGCCCTCGGCGAAGAAGTGGCCGCGCTCATCCGCGGCCAGCACCGTGCTCTGGCGCTCGCTGTCGCCGGACTGGTAATGCTGGCCGCGCAGCAGCGTGCGGCGCGCGCCGGCGATCTCGATCACCGCGCGCTCGCGCTCGACCGAGACCACGGTGACCGCGCCGAGCGTCTGTCCGACCTTGACGGTGCGTGGCGCACCGCCGTCGATCACCAGGATCGCCGCCTTGTCGCCGATCACGCCGACGAAACTGACGTCGGCGGCGAGCGCCGGCAGGGCAACCAGCGCCAACGCGAGCGCGGCCGCGCTGCCACTACAATTCGGCTGCATGAAACCCGTGGCCATCTTCAGGCACGCTCCAAGCGAAGGTCCCGCCTATTTTGCCACTTACGCCGAGCGCAAGGCGATTCCCTTGCAGCTCATTGCGATCGACGAAGGCCGCGCGGTGCCGCGCAGCGCGCGCGGCTTCGCCGGCCTCGTGTTCATGGGCGGGCCGATGAGCGTGAACGACGAGCTGCCGTGGATTATTCCCGTGCTGCGCCTCATCGCCGATGCCGTGCGCCACGACGTGCCGCTGCTCGGGCACTGCCTGGGCGGGCAGCTGATGGCGCGCGCCCTCGGCGGCGAGGTGCGCGCCGCGCCGGTGAAGGAGATCGGCTGGGGCGAGGTGGCGGTCGCCGACAACGCCGTGGCGCGAGACTGGCTGGGGCCGGTGCGGTCGTTCGAGTCGTTTCACTGGCATGGCGAAACGTTCACCATCCCGCCCGGCGGCACGCGGGTGCTCGAGAACGCGCATTGCGCCAACCAGGCGTTCGCGCTCGGGCGCCACTTCGGCATGCAGTGCCATGTTGAGATGACGCCGGCGCTGATCGCCGACTGGGTGCGCGGCGGCGCGGCGGAGATCGCACGGTCGCAGGATTCGCCGGGGGTGCAGGCGCCCGGGGACATCGAGCGCGACGTCGAGCGGCGCACCGCGGCGCTGCACGCGGTCGCCGACCGCATCTACGACCGCTGGACTGAGGGGCTCCCGAGGGGGTAACGGGGGAACGCCCGGTTCCCCTGTTCCCGAGGGGGTAACGGGGGAACGCCCGGTTTCCCTGTTCCTAGTCGCGAAAGTTGATGTACTGCAGCGGGACGTCGGTGACCGACGTGCGCACCAGCTGGATCGCCGCTTGCAGGTCGTCCTTCTTGCCGCCCGAGACGCGCACCAGGTCGCCCTGGATCGAGGCCTGCACCTTGAGTTTCGCGTCCTTGATCGCCTTCTGGATCTGCTTGGCCTTCTCCTGCGCGATGCCGACCTTCACGGTTACCAGGCGCTTCGCCTTGTCGCCGGCGGCCTTTTCCACGGCGCCGAGCTCGAGGCAGCGCACGTCGATCGAGCGCTTCGCCATGCGCTGACGCAGGACGTCGATCACCTGCCCGAGCTTGTACTCGTCGTCGGCGAACACGGTGAGCGCCATCTCCGCCTGCTCGATGCGCGCGTCCGAGCCCTTGAAGTCGAACCGGTTCTGGATCTCCTTGTTGGCCTGCTCGACGGCGTTCTTCACTTCCTGGGCGTTGACCTGCGAGACGATGTCGAAAGAGGGCATAGGGGCGGATTCTACGCGCGGGCGCCACGCAGGTAGAC
>JBFFZT010000086.1:0-6924 GCA_041568535.1 Burkholderiales bacterium
CGGCGCCTTGCCGCCGAGCTCGAGGTGGGTGCGCTTGAGCGACTTGGCGGCCGCCTGCAGCACCTTCTGCCCGGTGGCGACGTCGCCGGTGAGCGAGACCATGCGCACCAGCGGATGCTCGATCAGCGGCGCGCCCACCGAGTCGCCGCGCCCGCAGACGATGTTGAGCACGCCCTTGGGCAGGATTTCGGCGGCGAGCTGCGCAAAGCGCAGCGTGGTGAGCGGCGTCTGCTCGGAGGGCTTGAGCACCACGGCGTTGCCGGCGGCGAGCGCGGGCGCGGTCTTCCAGGCAGCCATCATCAGTGGGTAGTTCCACGGCGCGACCGAGGCCACCACGCCGATGGGGTCGCGCCGGATCATGCTGGTGTGGCCCGCGAGGTACTCGTTCACCGCCGAGCCGGGCATGCAGCGCGCGGCGCCGGCGAAGAAGCGAAAGCAATCCACGATCGCCGGCATCTCGTCGGCGAGCACGCGCGCGTAGGGCTTGCCGCAGTTGAGCGACTCGATGCGCGCGAACTCCTCGGCGCGCTCCTCGATCGCCGCGGCGAGCTTGAGCAGGAGGGCGCTGCGCTCGGCGGGCGTGGTCTCCGACCACGAGGCGAAGGCGCGGTGCGCGGCGCCGACGGCGCGGCTCACCTGGTCGAAGGAAGCTTCGCGCACGCTGGCGAGCGCGGCGCCGGTCGCCGGATTGAGGATCTCCTCGGCGCGCCCTTCGCCCTCGGTGAACTGCCCGTCGATCAGCAGCTGGGTCTGGAACTTCATGGCGTTGCTCCGTTTGTCGTTCATAGGCGGCCTCCGCTGGCGTGCTCTTCGCCGCGCGTGAGGTAATAGGCGGCGAGGATGGGAATGAAAGTGAGTGCCACGATCACCACCGCGACGACGTTGGTGACCGGGCGCTGGCGCGGGCGCACCAGCTCCTGCAGCATCCAGATGGGGAGCGTGGTCTGCTGCCCGGCGGTGAAGGTGGTGACGATGACCTCGTCGAAGGAGAGCGCAAAGGCGAGCATGCCGCCGGCGAGGAGCGCCGTGCCCAGGCTCGGCAGCAGCACGTAGCGCAGCGTCTGGAAGGCGTCGGCGCCGAGGTCCATCGACGCTTCGATGAGCGAGGGGCTGGTGCGCCGCAGCCGCGCCACCGCGTTGTTGTAGACCACGACGATGCAGAAGGTGGCGTGGCCGACGACGATGGTCCAGAAGCCGAACGGGATGCCCGAGAGGCCGTAGGCCGAGCGCAGCGCGATGCCGGTGACGATGCCGGGCAGCGCGATCGGCAGCACGAGGAGCAGCGAGATCGCCTCGCGGCCGAAGAAGCGCGTGCGCGCGAGCGCGAGCGCGGCCAGCGTGCCGAGCACCAGCGCCACCGCGGTGGTCACCGTGGCGACCTCGAGCGAGAGCCGGATCGCCTGCCACACGTCGGGCCGCTCCCAGGCGACGCCGAACCATTTCGTCGTCAGCCCGGGCGGCGGGAACAGGTAGGTCTGGTCCTCGCTCGAGAAGGCGTACAGGAAGATGAACAGCATCGGCACGTGCAGGAACGCCATGCCGGCGAGCGCGCCGGCGATCAGCGTGCGCGAGGCGCCGCCGCGGCGCTCAGAGCGCATCGAAGGCTCCCATGCGCTTGGCGATCGCGAGGTACACGGCCATCACCGCGATCGGCACCATCGTGAACGCCGCCGCGAGCGGCACGTTGCCCGCGGTGCCCTGCTGCAGGAACACCACCTGGCCGAGGAACAGCGACGAGTCGCCGATGATCCCCGGGATGATGTAGTCGCCCAGCGTGAGCGAGAAGGTGAAGATCGAGCCGGCGACGATGCCCGGGAGCGCGAGCGGGAAGATCACCTTGCGGAAGGTCGCCGCGTCGCGCGCGCCGAGGTCGGCCGAGGCCTCGATCAGGCTCTGCGGCACGCGCTCGAGCGCCGCCTGGATCGGCAGGATCATGAACGGCAGCCAGATGTAGACGAAGACGATGAAGGTGCCCAGCGTCGAGATCGACAGCGACGGCCCGCCGATCACCGGGATCGCCAGCAGCGCGTTCAGCATCCAGCTCATGCCGCTCTCGGCGAACACCCAGTTCACCACGCCTTCCTTGGCGAGCAGCAGCTTCCAGGCGTACACGCGCACCAGGTAGCTCGACCACAGCGGCAGCATGACGCCGAGGTAGAACGCGGCGCGCACCCAGCCGCGCGTGTAGCGCGCCATGAAGTAGGCGATGGGAAAGCCGATCGCCGCGCAGCCCAGCGTCACCGCGGTGGCCATCGCCACCGTGCGCAGGATCACGTCCAGGTTCGCGGGCGCGCCGAGGTCGACGAAGTTCTGCAGCGTGAACTCGCGCTTCACCATGCCCGAGAACGGGTCCATGCCGAAGAAGCTGTTGGCGAGCAGCGCGAGCAGCGAGCCGCAGTACACGACGCCGAGCCAGAACAGCGGCAGCCCGAGCAGCAGCGCGAGCGCGAGCCGCCGGCGCCCGTAGAGCGCAGTGGAGACGTTGCGCGCGAGCGCGCTCATGCGCGCGCCTCCGGGATGCGGTGGCAGGCTTCGGCCGGCCAGCTCAGGGTGACCTCGGCGCCGCGCTCGAACTCGCGGCGCGCGGCGTTCACCAGCAGCTCCACGCCGTCGCCCGCGTCGACGATGTAGCGGATGAAGGCGCCGAGGTATTCCACTTCCTTGACGACGCCAGCCACGCCGCCCGCGCGGCGCGGCTCGATCGCAATGCGCTCGGCGCGCAGCATCACGGCGCCGTTGGCGCCCGTCAGGCGCCGCGCGTGCGCGCCTTCCAGGAGGTTGCCCGCGCCGACGAAGCCGGCGACGAAGCGCGTTGCCGGGCGGTCGTAGATCGCCTCGGGCGTGCCGATCTGCTCGACGCGGCCGCGGTCGAACACGCACACGCGGTCGCTCATCGAGAGCGCCTCCTGCTGGTCGTGCGTGACGAAGACGAAGGTGATGCCGACCTGGCGCTGCAGCGCCTTCAGCTCCACCTGCATGCTCTCCCGCAGCTTCAGGTCGAGCGCGCCGAGCGGCTCGTCGAGCAGCAGCACGCGCGGCCGGTTGATGAGCGCGCGCGCCAGCGCCACGCGCTGGCGCTGGCCGCCCGAGAGCTCGCCGGGGCGGCGCGCGCCGCTGCCCGGCAGGTGCACGAGCTCGAGCATCTCCTCGGCGCGCCGGTAGCGCTCGGCCTTGCCGACGCCGCGCACCATCAGGCCGTAGGCGATGTTGTCGCGCACGTTCATGTGCGGAAACAGCGCGTAGTCCTGGAACACCGTGTTCACGTCGCGCTCGTAGGGCGCGCGGCGCGTGGCGTCGTCGCCGTGGATCAGCACGCGCCCGCGCGTCGGGAACTGGAAGCCGCCGATCATCCGCAGGCACGTGGTCTTGCCCGAGCCCGACGGCCCGAGCAGGGTGAAGAACTCGCCCTCGCGCACCTCCAGGCTCACGCGGTCGACCGCGAGCACCGGCCCGAAGGCGCAGCTCACGTCATCGAACGCGACGGCGGCGACCATGGCGCGCTGGGAAAAAAATGCGCCCGGGGCCGACTGCGGCCCGCGGGCGCTTAGGAGGACGCTAGCGGCCGCCGAGGACCGCGATGTAGTCGGACACCCAGCGGTAGTACGGCACGCACTTGCCGTCCTGCGACTTGCAGTTGGTGACCGGCGTGCGCCAGAAGTGGATCTTGTCGAAGCTCTTCAGGCCGTGGCGCTCGCAGCCCTGGTCGGTGAGCAGCGGGTTCCCTTTGCACGCCTCCAGCCGCACCGGCACCGAGCCGAACCAGGCCGCGAGGTCGCCCTGCAGCTTCGGGTTGATCGAGTGCTCGAGCCACTTGTAGGCGCAGTTCGGGTGCTTGGCGTTGGCGTGCATCATCGTCGTGTCGGCCCAGCCGGTGACGCCTTCCTTGGGCACCGAGGTGGCCACCGGGCGGTTCTTCGACTTCAGGATGTTGGCCTGGAACTGCCAGGCGGAAGAGGCGACGAAGCCCTCGTTGGTGAAGTCGTCGATCTGCACGAAGGCGTCGTGCCAGTAGCGCGCGACGAGCTTCCTTTGCTGGCGCAGCAGCCCCAGCACCGCCTTGTACTGCTCCTCGTTCAGCTCGTACGGGTCCTTGATGCCGAGGCCGGGGTTCTTGGTCATCAGGTAGAGCGCGGCATCGGCGATGTAGATCGGGCCGTCGAAGGCCTGCACGCGGCCCTTGTTCGGCTTGCCGTCCGGGAGGTTCATCTCCTCGAACACCACGGCCCAGGAGTCGGGCGCCTGCTTGAACACGGTGGTGTTGTACATGAGCACGTTGTAGCCCCACTGGTAGGGCACGCCGTAGTGCTTGCCGCCCACCGTGTGCCAGGGCGCCTTCTGCAGGCGCTCGTCGATCTTGCCGTAGCTCGGCACCAGCGCGGTGTTGATCTCCTGCACGCGCCCGCCGGCGATCAGCCTGAGGCTCGCGTCGCCCGAGGCGGTGACCAGGTCGAAGCCGCCCTCGTTCATCAGCGCCACCATCTCGTCCGAGGTGTTGGCGGTCTTGATGTGCACCTTGCAGCCGGTGGCCTTCTCGAAGCCGGTGACCCAGTCGAAGTTCTTGTCGGTGGCGCCGCGCTCGATGTAGCCGGGCCAGGCGACGATGTCGACGCGGCCCTCGAGCTTGCCGATCGCCTTGCGCGGGCCGGCGGCCTCGGCGGCGGTGAGAGCAAACGCGGCGGCGAGCGCGAGCGCGCCGCCCAGGGTTCTGTGGGGGTTCTTCATGGCCTCTCCTCCTGGCTTTCGGGTGTGGGGTGCGGAATCCGCGCGCTGAGCCTAGCAAACGGGGAGGAGCGATAGGAAATTCATTCTTCAGGTGGCGCGCTAACGATTTTTCCGATGGCTAGATCAACTCCTTGATCCGTAACGGGTCTGGCGCGACTTGGCGCGGCTCTGGTCGCGGGCGATGTCGATGAAGTCGTGCGCGGTCCAGTTGAGCTCGGCGCCGCGCCGCCACACCAGGCCGATGTCCACGGTGGGCAGCTCGTCGCGCACGCTGCGCGCCTCCACGCGGTCCCACTCGAGCGACCAGGGCCGGTAGGCGAAGTCGGGCAGCACGGCGACGCCCACGCCGGTGGCGACGAGGCTGCGCACGGCTTCGAGCGACCCGGTGCGCAGCACGGTGGGCGCGGCGAGGCCGCTGCGGCGCCAGATGCCCGCCATCACCTCGTCGATGCCGTCGGCGACGAGCGTGATCTGCGGCAGCGCCGCCACGTCGCGCAGCGACACTTCCGCCGCGGCGCACAGCGGGTGGTCGGCGGCGAGCCACAGGCGGTTCGGCGAGCGCGTCAGCACCTCGGCGCCGAGCGCGCGCTGCTCGCGCAGCGTGTTCAGCATCAGGATCGCGACGTCGACCTCGCCGTTGATCAGCATGTGCTCGAGAAAGCCGTGCTCGTCCTCGGACACCGCGATCTCGACGTCGGGAAACGCGCGCCGGTAGCGATCCAGCAGCTCCGCGAGGTAGTAGCCCGCCACCAGGCTGGTCACGCCGATCGCGAGCTGGCCGCGGCGCGTCGAGGGCTTGCCGTGCAGCGCGTGGTTCGCCTCGGCCACGCTGGCGAGGATGCGCTTGGCATGCGTGAGAAAGAGGTGCCCGTCGCGCGTGAGGCTCACGCCGCTCGAAGAGCGCTCGAGCAGCTGCACGCCCAGGCCGCGCTCGAGGTCGCGCACCGCCGTGGTCATCGCCGACTGCGAGATCGCCAGGCCGCGCGCCGCGCTCGACACCGAGGCGGCTTCGGCGACGGCGATGAAATAACGGATCTGGCGCAGGGTGAGGTTCATGCCGCTCACCCGCGGGCGCCGGGGCCGGGCGGGTCGCTTAGCGCGCGGCCAGGGCGGCCGGCGCGACCTCGGCGCGAATGCGCCGCGTCTGCTGCAACAGCTCCTCCCACAAACCGTCGGTGTCCTTGCGGAACACCACGTCGAGGTCGGCGTTGAGCACGCTCCACAGGCCGCGGTCGATCTCGCGGCGCAGCTCGCCCGGGCGCCAGCCGACGTAGCCGACGTAGTAGCGCGCCTCGTTCGGCGTCGCCTCGATCACGTGGTCGATGGTGTTGGCGCGAAACGCGAGGTACAGGTTCTTCATCAGCTGCACCGAGCCCGTGCCGGGCGTCTCGTCGGTCTTGACCAGCGCGACCAGCGCGCCGCGCGAGAACGGGCCGCCGTAGTACACCGGGTCGAGGACCTTCTTCGAGGGCTCGTGCTCGGGGAACAGGCTGCCGAGCGAGCGCCGCGTCGGGCGGTTGATGATCACGCCGACGTGCCCGCCGTTGGGCGCGGGCGCGGCGAGCAGCACCGTCTGCCGGTAGTCCGCATCGCGGAACATGGGGTGCGCGACGAGGAATATCGCCGCTTCTTCCTGCGCCTGCGCGAGCGGCAACCCGGCAGCGGCCTGCAGCAAGCAGATTCCCGCGAAGAGGCGCAAGGTCTTCACCGGGGCATTGTAGCGCGATTGCTTGCGGGGGTAGACTGAGCCCTGGAGCACGCAACCACGGCCGCCCGTGCGGCCGCGCCGAGAGCGTGAGCCCGTGCCACATGTACGGGTGAGCGCTCGAGACCAGCGCCGTGAAAAAGGACGCGGCGCGCTGCGCGCTCCGCATCCGACCAGTGCCGCAACTGCGGCACCGCCCGGCGGTCCCGGGCACCCCAGCCCCGCCTCGTGCGGGGCTTTCGTTTTTCAGGTCTTCGGTCCCGCCGCCTTCGCGATGAGCTCCTCCCACAGCCCGCTTGTGTCCTCGCGAAACAGCAGCGCCTCTTCCGCGGGCAGCACGTGCCAGGCGTCGCGGCCGAGCTCGCCCTCGAGCTGGCCCGGCGCCCAGGCGGCGAACCCCGAATACAGGCGATAGCGCGCGCCGCGCCCGCCGAGCAGCGCGGCGAGGTTCTCCGGGTGCATGCTGAGATAGACGTTCTTCTGCACGTGGAACGCCG
>JBFFZT010000087.1:0-6851 GCA_041568535.1 Burkholderiales bacterium
GTGCGCGCTCTCGTGCGCAGGAAGGCGCGGGACTTAAAGTTGATCGGCGTGCCGGTGCTCGGCCTTTGCGCCGACATACTTATCGGCGCGGGCTGCGTGCGCGAGGTGGAGACCAGCGCGGTGACCTTGGGAGAGGCGGGGCTCGCGCCGCGCTTCAGCGAAGCCGCCGAGAAGAAATCCTTGAAGATCATCGACGCCACCTGCCCGATGATCCACTCCGGGCTGCAGGCGACCGAGAAGGGCGTGCCGTTCCTGCCTTTGCGCGGGGTGCTGGGCTCGGACCTGGTCAAGCTCCATCCGGACTGGAAGACCGTCGACAACCCGTACGCGAAAGGCGATCCGATCCTTCTCGCCAAGGCCATCGCGCCCGACGTCGCACTGTTCCACGCGCGCTGGGCGGACGAGGCGGGCAACGTCTGGGTCGGGCGCCGGCGCGAGCTCGCCACCATCGCGCATGCGTCGAAGGCCTGCTACGTCACCTACGAAGAGCTGAAGCCCGGCGACATGCTGGAGGACGAGATCCTGGCACCCGGGTGCATCGGCTCCGTCTATGTAAGTGCAGTCGCGCCGGCACCGCGCGGCGCCTGGCCGCTCGGCGTGCCGGGGCTGTACGGCATCGACGACGCGCACGTGCAGCAGTACGCGCGGCTGGCAAAGACGGCAGACGGGTTCAGGAACTATCTCGACGAGTTCGTGTGGAACCGTACCAGCGAGAAGAGCTCCTCGCCTGCGTCATAGCGCGCCTGATCGGCGACGCGCGGCACGTGGCGGTGGGGGCGGCATCGCCGATTCCGGCGACTGGGGCTTTTCTCCTGAAGCAGCAGAATCCCTCGTTGCGCATTTCCCTGCTGCAAAAGCGCACCGGCAACCCGTTCACCGAAGGCTCGCGCGAGTTGTTCGACCTGGCGGGGCAGGGGCGCATCGACGTCTTCTTCCTGGGCGGCGCGCAGCTCGACGGCGAGGCGAACATCAATCTGGTCGAAGCCGAGGGCAAGAGGTTCCCCGGCTCCTTCGGCTCAGCGTACATGTACTTCACCGCGGGCAAGACGATCCTGTTTCGCGAGGAGCATTCGCCGCGCGTGCTGGTGAAGAAGGTGGAGTTCGTCTCCGCGCCGGGCTGGAGCCCGCCGGAGGTGCAGAGGCGGGGCGGTCCGGCGGCGCTGCTCACGGGGAAGGCGCTGTTTTCCTGGCACAAGGACAAGCGCCGGTTCAGGCTGGACAGCGTGCATCCGGGCTCGAGCGCCGAGGACGTCCGGGCGAGCACCGGGTTCGAATACGACGTGCCCAGGCAGGTGGTGCAGACGCCCGTGCCGTCGGAGACCGAGATCAACGCGTTGCGCGGACCCGTGGCCGAGGTGATCGCGGAGAACTACCCGGAGTTCGCGCGGCGCGTGTGGGGTCGCGGCGCGCGCTAACCAGGGCTCAGGATGCGGGCGGGCAGGGCTTCGCCGTGCGCGGCTTGTTAAGGAACGCGGTGATCTGTCCGGCGATCTCCCTGAATTCCTCGTCCTTGCCGTAGGTGGCGACGAACTTCGCGAGTACAGCGCGGCCTTCGGATCGTTCCTGCTCGAGACGCCGGCACTCACGGGCCGCCGCCTCACGCGCTTCCTGCTCGGCGCGCAGGCGGGCACGCTCTTCCGCCTCCGCCCGCTCCCGGCGCTCGCGCTCCTCCCGAGCCTTGCGCGCGGCCTCCTCCTCCAGCCGGCGGCGCTCGGCGGCGAGCCGCGCCTCTTCGGCGGCCTTCGCCTGCCGGGCGGCCTCTTCCCGGGCAAGCTGCTCGGCGCGCTCACGCTCGATGCGCTCGCGCAAGGCGGCCTGCTCGGCTTCCCTCCGCGCCCTGGCCTGCCGCTCTAGCTCCGCGGCCCTGGCGCGGAGCTCGGCCGCGGTGACCTCGCGGCACAGCAGGTTGCCGCCGTCATCGGCGATAGGTCTGGCGCAGTCCTGCTCGCTCACCTTGCGCGTCGCATCCAGCGGCGGCACGGAGGTGTCGCCGGGCGGCTGGCTGGCGCAGCCGGCCGCGAGCACGAGGAGGAGGACGACGGTAATGCTCTTGTTCATGGCTCTCCCTTCAGCTTCGGTAGGCGCCGCAGCGCCAGGGCGCGCCATCGGTCCACCGCTCGGGCGAAGGATACGCGCAACGCGCGCGGCGTGCTAAACGAGCCCTATCCGCCCGCCGCCCACTTCAGCGACCGCCGCACCGCCTCGCGCCAGCGCTGCATCCGCTCCTCCCGCTGCTTGCCCTCCATGCGCGGCTCGAAGCGCTTCTCGACCTGCCACTGCGCGGCGATCTCCTCGCGCGACTTCCACAGATTGACGGTCAGGCCGGCCAGATAGGCCGCCCCCAGCGCCGTCGTTTCCAGCACCTTCGGCCGCACCACCGGCACGCCGAGCAGATCGGCCTGGAACTGCATCAGCAGGTCGTTGGCGGTCGCGCCGCCGTCGACGCGCAGCTCCTTGAGTACCTTGCCCGAGTCCTTCTGCATCGCTTCGAGGATGTCGGCGCTCTGGAACGCGATCGACTCCAGCGCCGCGCGCGCGATGTGCGCGCGCGTCGTCCCCCGCGTCAACCCGGAAATCGACCCACGCGCCTCCGGATCCCAGTGCGGCGCCCCCAGTCCGGTGAAAGCCGGCACGATGTAGACGTCGCCGGAATCCAGGACGCTGTTCGCCAGCGCCTCGATCTCGGACGACGACTTGAAGAACCCCAGTCCGTCGCGCAGCCACTGCACCACCGCGCCGGCGACGAATACGCTGCCCTCCAAAGCAAACTCCTTCGCCTTCAAATGCGCGCACGGCGTCGACACCAGTCCGTGCGACGATTGCACCATCTCGCCGCCGGTATGCAGCAGCATGAAGCAGCCCGTTCCATACGTGTTCTTCGCCATCCCGGGCTGATGGCACGCCTGCCCGAACATCGCCGCCTGCTGGTCGCCGGCGACGCCGCCAATGATGAGCGGCTCGCCGAACACGGCCTTGGGCACCATGCCGAAGGCGTGCGCCGACGGATGCACGTCGGGCAGGATGGCCCGCGGCACGCGCAGCAGCCGCAGCAGCTCCTCGTCCCAGTCCTGCTTGTGCACGTTGAACAGCATGGTGCGCGCGGCGTTGGTCACGTCCGTGACATGCGTGCGGTTTCCGGTCAGCTGCCAGATGAGCCAGGTGTCCACGGTGCCGAAGGCGAGCTCGCCAAGCTCCGCGCGGGCGCGCGCGCCGGGCACGTTGTCGAGGAGCCAGCCGATCTTGGTGGCGCTGAAATACGGGTCGATGACCAGGCCCGTCCTCTCGCGCACCAGGCTCTCGGCGCCTGCCTCCTTCAGGTCGCGGCAGGCCGCGGCGGTGCGCCGGTCCTGCCAGACGATGGCGTTGGCGATCGGCTCGCCGCTCTGACGGTCCCACAGCAGCGTGGTCTCGCGCTGGTTGGTGATGCCGATCGCCATCACGCTCTTCAGCGGCACCTCCGCGCGCGCGAGGGCGCCGCGCGCCACGGCGCGCTGCGTGGCGAGGATCGCCTTGGGCTCGTGCTCGACCCAGCCGGGCTGCGGATAGATCTGGGGAAACTCCTCCTGCGCCACGCTTACCAGCGTGCCCTGCTCGTCGAAGACGATGGCGCGCGAGCTCGTGGTGCCCTGGTCGAGCGCGAGGATGTATCGCATCAGGGCTATTCTACTGAGGCGTAGCGCGCGGCAAGCTGCGTGAAATCGTGCAGCGAGCGGGTGGCGTCGAAGGCCTCGCCCAGTTCCTCGGCGAGCAGCGCGGCGACGCGCGCCGCGACCGAGGCCGCGAGCCGCGCATCGAGAAACAGCAGGCGCGAGCGTCGCGCGAGCACGTCCTCCACGCTGCGCGCGTACTCATGGCGCGCGGCGAAGCGCACCATGGCCTCCGACAATCCTGGCGCGAGCTCGCGCTCGGCGCCGGGCAGGGCCTGCACGATCCCGGCCTCGGTGCCGTAGAGGTGCAATCCCGGCACGTCGCTCAGCGCTCGCTCGCTGCGCGCGGGCGCGCCGACGAGCGGCAGCGCCAGCGTGGCGCCGGCCGGGCGCGCGGGCAGCAGCCCGGCCTTGGCCGCGAGCCGCAGCACGTCCTCGGCCATGGCGCGGTAGGTGGTCCACTTGCCGCCGGTGACGGTCACCAGCCCGCTGCGCTCGACGAGCACCGCGTGCTCGCGCGAGAGCGCCTTGGTGTCCCCCGCGTCCTCGTCGGGGGGCTTCACCAGCGGCCGCATCCCGACCCACACTGAGCGCACGTCGGCGCGGGTCGGCGCGCGCGCGAGCACGCGCGCGGCTTCGCCCAGGATGAGATCGACTTCGCCGGGCAGAGGCGCGGGCTCGGCGGGCACGTCGGTGCGCGGCGTGTCGGAGGTGCCGAGAATGGTCTTTCCCAGCCACGGCACCGCGAACATCACCCGCCCGTCGCGGGTCTTCGGCACCAGCACCGCGTTGCGGCTGGGCAGGAACTCGCGGTCGACGACGAGGTGCACGCCCTGGCTCGGCGCCAGGGAATCGCTGCACTCGGCGCGGTCCATGCGCCGCACCTGGTCGACCCAGACGCCGGCGGCGTTGACCACGCAGCGCGCGCCGATGCGGTGCCGCCGGCCGCTCGCGCGATCCTCCGCGACCACGCCGCTTACCTTGCCCGCGCCGTCGTGGGTCAGGCCGATGGCGGCGCAGTGATTGACGACGAGGGCGCCGCGCGCGATCGCGGTGCGCGCGAGCGCGACCGCAACGCGCGCGTCGTCGAACTGCCCGTCCCAGTACTGCAGCCCGCCCGCCAGACCCTCGGCACTCAGGCCGGGAGCGCGCTCAAGAGCGGCGGCGCGGCCGAGGAACTGCGTGCGGCCGAGCCGGCCGCTGCCCGCGAGGAGGTCGTACACGGTGAGCCCGGCGCCGTAAAACCAGCTGTCGAACCAGCGCCCGCGGGCGCCGTAGAGCGGCAGGACAAAGGCGAGCGGCTGCACGAGGTGCGGCGCGTTGCGCAGCATGTGCGCACGCTCGCGCAGCGCCTCGCGTACCAGTGCGACGTTGCCTTGGGCGAGGTAGCGCACGCCGCCGTGCACCAGCTTGGTGGCGCGCGACGAGGTGCCCTTGGCGAAGTCTTCGGCTTCGACGAGCACCACCGACAGCCCGCGCGCGGCAGCATCGAGCGCGACGCCCAGGCCGGTGGCGCCGCCGCCGATGACGATGAGGTCGCGCTCGGCCGAGCGCGCCAGCCGGTCGAGGAGTTCTGTCCGCGCCGGCTGGTGCGCCTCGCTCATCGCGCGCCCTCGAGGGCGGCGCTCGCCTTGTCCGCGGCGACGTCGACCTGCACCTGGCTCTCGGCGCAGATGCGCTGCAGGCGCTCCGGCGGCGGCGCGTCGGTGACGAAGTGGTCCACCTCGGAGATATGCCCGATGCGCACCGGCGCCGAGCGCTCGTACTTCAGGCCGTCGGCGACCAGGATCACGCAGCGCGCGGTCTCCACGATCTTGCGCGAGACCTCGACCTCGCGGTAATCGAAGTCGAGCAGCGCCCCGTCCTCGTCGATCGCGGAGGCGCCGATGATCGCGTAGTCGACCTTGAACTGGCGCAGGAACTCGACTGCGGGTGCGCCGACGACGCCGCCGTCGGCATGGCGCAGCACGCCGCCCGCGACGATGACCTCGATCTCGTCGTAGCCGCGCAGGATGTTGACCACGTTCATGTTGTTGGTGATCACCATCAGGCCCTTGTGGCCGCGCAGCGCGGTGGCCACCTGCTCGGTGGTGGTGCCGATGTTGATGAGCAGAGAGCAGTTGTGGGGGATCAGCTCGGCGGCTTTCAGGCCGATGCGGCGCTTGGCGTCGGTGGCGAGCTGGCGGCGCGACTCGTAGGCGAGGTTGGCGACGCCCGAGGGCAGCATCGCGCCACCGTGATAGCGCTGCAGCAGGCCCTGGTCGCAGAGCTCGTTCAGGTCCTTGCGGATGGTCTGCGGGGTGACGCCGAAGCGCGCCGCCAGCGAATCGACGTCCAGCCGGCCCGCGTCGCGGGCGAGCGCAAGAATGTCCGCCTGTCGGGGCAAAAGGGGCATCGCATCGGGCTCCGGACCTCAGAATTGTAACAGCAGCATTTTCGTTTTATTTCGATATGCGGCGCTGCAGCAAGCATTTTGGGTGTATTGACATTCGTTTGCTTTCGAACTTACGATGACCCGGCATCCAACACAGGAGGGGACATGACCAGATTGACGACGCCGACGCGCGCGCTTGCGCTCGCCGCGGCCCTTGCGTTCGCGCCCCTAGCCGGCGCGGGCGTGAACGAGGCGAAGAAGTGGATCGACAACGAGTTCCAGCCTTCGGTGCTCACCAAGGCGCAGCAGCTCAAGGAAATGGAGTGGTTCATCAACGCCGCCAAGCCCTTCCGCGGCATGGAGATCAACGTGCTCTCGGAAACCATCCCGACGCACGAGTACGAGTCGAAGATCCTGACCAAGGCGTTCTTCGAGATCACCGGCATCAAGGTGAACCACCAGCTGCTCGGCGAGGGCGAGGTGGTGCAGGCGGTGCAGACGCAGATGCAGACCAACCGGAACCTGTATGACGCCTACATCAACGACTCGGATCTCATCGGCACGCACTCGCGGCTGCAGTCGGCGGTCAATCTGACCGACTGGATGAACGGCGAGGGCAAGGACGTCACGTTGCCGACGCTCGACACGAAGGATTTCATCGGCATCTCGTTTACCACCGGGCCGGACGGCAAGATCTGGCAGCTGCCGGATCAGCAGTTCGCGAATCTGTACTGGTTCCGCTATGACTGGTTCAAGCGCCCGGACCTGCGCAAGGCGTTCAAGGACCGCTACGGCTACGAGCTCGGCGTGCCGGTGAACTGGTCGGCTTA
>JBFFZT010000088.1:0-6839 GCA_041568535.1 Burkholderiales bacterium
GCCGCAGGACGAAGCGACCGTCGCCGGCCGCGTTCTCCGCGTTCTCGGGCTCGCGCTTGAAGTACTTCTTGCCGACGACCAGCGTCGCGAGCGTCTTGCCGTCGGCGCCGCGGAACTCGAGCTGCGTGCCCTTGGCGTCGAGCCCGAGGCGCGCGCGGTCCTGGTCGCTGATCGGTTCCGTGCCGCCGACTTTGAGGCCGAGCACCGCCAGCACGAGCTTGCGCACCTGCTCGAGGTCGGCGGGAAACGCGGCGCGCTCGGCGATCACCCAGTGCGCGTCGCGCCGCTGCAGGCTGAGCGTGGCGCCGGGCTCGCGAATGACGATGGCGGCGATGTCCGCGGCCTGCAGGCCCGGCAGCACCGGCTGGCCGAGCGCGTCGGCGGCGGCAGGCTGGCGCGCGCGCTCCTGCTGGACCATGAGCAGCGCGCCGCCGCCCAGCACCACGAGCAGCACCACCAGCACCGCGGCGACGCGCGCGTTCATGCCGCGGCCAGCCTTGCCTGGCGGCGCCGGCGCACGAGCGCGATGCCGAGGCCGGCGAGCGCCACGAGGAGCGGCATCAGCGCGATGTTCGCCACCTTGGTGAGGAACACCAGCTGCTCGGCGTCGTGCCGCAGGTTCTTGCGCAGCTCCTTCAGCGTGAGGCGGGTCTCCGCCACCTTCTTGCGGAAGCGATCGAGCTCGGCCTGCTGCTCGGGCGAGAGGATCTGCGCGCCCTTGGCCGCCTCGGGCGCGCCGCCCTGGAGCTTCTGCAGCGCGGCGCTCGTTTTCTGCAGCTCGTCTTCGAGCTCCTTGATCTTGCCGAAGTACTGCAGCTGCGCCCGCGCCTCCATCTCGCGCACCACGGTGAGCGGGCGGAACGCGGAGGCGCGGGTCTTGAGCGACAGCAGGCTCTCATCGGCCGCGAGCTGCTCCACCAGGCCCTGCGCGAAGGCGAGGTTGCCGTTCGAGGGCACGACGATGCGCCGGCCGAACACTTCCTGCACGTCGACCGCGGCGCCGTCCTGCAGCATGTCGGTGTCGGCGACCAGCACCACCGCGTTGTCGCGCGCCGACGCGGCGAGGTGCGCGGCGGCGCTTGCCGCGCCCGGCGCGGGCTTCGCCGACTTGTCTTCGGGCCGGCCGTCGGGAAAGGCGGTGCGGAACTTCCCCGAGAGCCGCAGCGCGAGCGGCAGGCTCTTGCCGCCGGGCTCGAAGCTGCGCGTCGCCTCCTGGCCGGCGGCGGTGGCGCGCGCCTTATCGACCAGCATGGAGTTGGGCGAGCTCTTCACCAGCTCTGTCACGCTCAATCCCTCGACGGGCTGCACCTCGAAGGCACCGCCGAAAGCGTAGAGCAGCGACTCGATCTGCCCGGTGACGACGTCGTCGCGCGCGAACGCCGTGCGGTTGAGCGAGAGCACGGTCGGCGTGTAGCGCTGGCCCTCGCCGGAGGCGAACACCACGTCGGCGATCACCTTGCCCGGGTCCATGGTCACGCCCCAGGCCTTGAACAGGCGCGGCAGCGTCGAATCGGACACCTGCGCCGGCATGCCGGGCGGCATCGGCAGCTGGTCGAAGTAGGCGTAGGGGTCGACGAAGGCGATCAGCTTGCCGCCGCGCAGCACGAACTGGTCGAGCGCGTACTCGGTCTGCTCGCTCGGCAGGCGCGGATGGATGAGGAGCAGGACGTTGATGTCCTTGTCGATCTCGGTGGCCGACATGTTGACGAGCTGCACGTCGAAATCGCGCCGCAACTCGTTGGCGAGCACCCAGGGCTCGGAGCTCTGCCGCGTGTAGGGGTTGAACTTCTCGCCGAGCACCGGCAGGCCGCTCATCAGGCCGATCTTCGTTCGCTCGGCGCTGCCGGCGCGCGCGATGGCGCGGATCAGGTCGTACTCGAGCAGCCGCTCGCGCGCCGGGGCGAGCACCGGCAGGGTCTGCTTGCGCTCGAGCTGGCTCACCGCCACGCCGAGGTAGAACTGCTCGCCCGTCATCAGCTGCTGCGGCTCGATGCCGTCGAGCAGCGCCGCGTCCTCCTGGTCGCTGTCGGGCCGCGGATCGTAGCGCTCGACCACCAGATTGGGGCCGGCGACCGCCCTGAACTCGTCCACGAGGTTCTGCACCCGCTGCGCGAAGCTGCGCAGCGGCACCGGCATCGCCTCGCCGGAAGAGATGTAGAGCTTCACCTTCACCGGTGCCTTCAAACCCTTCAGCACCTTCTTCGTGCCGTCCGACAGCGTGTACAGGTTGCCCGCCGTCAGGTCGGCGCGCACCGCGGCGCCCGCCGCGAGGTAGTTGAGCGCGACCAGGATAAAGAACAGCGCCGCAAGACCCACCGCGGAGTAAACGAGCGCTTCGTGCTTTTTCGCGAGGCGCATCATCGGTTGCGCAGCACGACGCCGGTGGCGAACAGCGCATAGCCGATCACCGACAGGAAGAACAGCACGTCCTTCGAGTCGACCACGCCTTTGTGGAAGCCGTCGAAGTGCGTGACCACCGAGAACGCGGCGACCGTGTCCACCAGCGCCGGGCTCGCCCAGCGCTCCAGCATGCTGGTCACCGGACTGAAGCCGGCGAGGATCAGGAACAGGCACAGCACCACGGCGAGGATGAAGGCGATGACCTGGTTGCGCGTCATCGCCGAGGTGAGGCAGGTGATGGCGAGGTAGGCGCCGGCGAGGAACAGGCTGCCCAGGTAGCCGGCGGCGATCGCCCCGTTGTCGGGCTCGCCCAGCACGTTCACCGTGATGAGCACGGGGAAGGTGAGCGCGAGCGCGATGGCGAGGAACGCCCAGGAGGCGAGGAACTTGCCGAGGATCGCCTGCCAGGGGCTCACCGGCAGCGTGAGCAGCAGCTCCAGCGTTCCCGCGCGGCGCTCCTCGGCCCACAGGCGCATGCCGACCGCGGGCACCAGCACCAGGTACACCCAGGGGTGCCAGGCGAAGAACGACGCGAGGCTCGCCTCGCCGCGCTCGAAGAAGGCGCCGGCGGTGAAGGTCAGGAAGCCCGTGAGCAGGAGGAAGATGACCAGGAACACGTAGGCCACCGGCGAGGCGAAGTACGACACGAGCTCGCGCTTGGCGATGGTGCGGATGGGGTGCCAGGGGCTCATGACGTCACCCGGTCGGGGAGCGTGAGGCGGCGGAACACCTCGTCGAGCGGCCGGCCGAGCTCGTCCGGCGTGCCGCTTGCCACGATGCGGCCGCGGTCGATGATGATGGCGCGGGTGCAGACGGCGTCGACTTCCTCGAGGATGTGCGTCGAGAAGATGATCGCCTTGGTCCTGCCGAGCTCGCGGATCACGTTTCGCACCTCGTGCTTCTGGTTCGGGTCGAGGCCGTCGGTGGGCTCGTCGAGGATCAGCACCTCGGGATCGTGGATCAGCGCCTGCGCGAGGCAGGTGCGGTGACGGTAGCCCTTGGAGAGCGTGTCGATCGACTGGTGCAGCACCGAGCCGAGGAAGCACAGCTCGATGACGCGGCCGACGGCTTTGCGGCGCGCCGCGCCCGCCAGCCCGCGCATCTCGGCGGCGAAGCTGAGAAACCCGTGCACCGTCATGTCGGGGTACGAGGGCGCAGCTTCCGGCAGGTAGCCGATGAGGCGCTTCACGGCAAGCGGCGCTTCGGCGACGTCGTGGCCGCCGACGCGCACGCGGCCGCTGGTCGGCGGGATGAAGCCGGTGATCATGCGCATGGTGGTCGACTTGCCGGCGCCGTTCGGGCCGAGAAAGCCGAGCACCTCGCCGCGCTCGACGGCGAACGACACGCCGTCCACGGCGCGCTTGGCGCCGAAAGCCTTCACCAGGTTTTCGATCTGGATCATCGGGATTTTCGCCCCGGGGCGCCATTTATGTGGCACGCCGGGAGATTTCAAGGGGGCGCATTATCGCCGAAAACCCGGCGCGGTCTTAGAATGCGTGCATTCCCCAGGAGGAACCCTCATGACTCGCACGTGCAAACGCCTTTTGACCGGCCTCGCCGCCGGTTTGTTCTCGGCCGCGGCGCTCGCCCAGCCCAGCCTCAAGATCCTGATCCCCGCGAACCCCGGCGGCGGCTGGGACCAGACCGGGCGCAACCTGGCGGCGGCGATGCAGAGCGCGAAGCTGGTGTCGTCGGTGCAGTTCGAGAACAAGGGCGGCGCGGCGGGCACCATCGGCCTGGCGCAGTTCGTGAATGCCGCCAAGGGCGATGCCAACGCGGTGATGATCGGCGGCATGGTGATGATCGGCGGCATCCACCTCAACCAGTCGCCGGTGAACCTCGGCATGGTGACCCCGGTCGCAAGGCTGACGAGCGAATGGGAGGTCGTCGTGGTGCCGGCGAGCTCGCCGCACAAGACGATGGCCGACCTGGTGAAGGCGTTCAAGGCCAATCCCGGCGCCGTGTCCTGGGGCGGCGGCTCGGCGGGCGGTACCGACCACATCCTGGTCGGGCTGATCGCCAGGCAGGTCGGCGTCGATCCCGCGAAGATCAATTACGTGCCGTTCAAGGGCGGCGGCGAGGCGATCGCGGCGATCGTCGGCGGTCACGTCACCGCGGGGGTTTCCGGCGTCGGTGAATTCGCCGAGCAGATCAAGGGCGGGCGCATGCGTGCGCTCGGCGTCTCGGCGCCCGAGGCGTTCGACGGCATCCCGTCGCTCAAATCGCAGGGCATCGACGTCGAGCTGGGCAACTGGCGCGGCATCTTCGCCGCCCCTGGCATCAGCACCGCGGAGCGCGACGCGCTGGTCAAGCTGGTGAAGGACGCGACCGAGACCGCGGCGTGGAAGGAGACGCTCGCCAGGCTGGGCTGGACCGGGGTATTCCTCGGTGGCGATCAGTACGCGAAGTTCCTCGAAGAGGACACCAAGCGCATCGCCGGCATCATCGACTCGCTCGGCATCAAGCGCAACTAGGCGCGGCGTGCGCCGCTCCGGCGCCCAGATCGCGCTCTCGCTCGGGGTGCTCGCGCTCGGCGCGGGCATCGCTGTCGGCACGGCGTACCTGCCGGCGCAGGGCGGCTACGCGCGCATCGGCCCGAACGTGATCCCCGCGGTGGTGGCCTTCGGCCTCATCGTGTCCGGCGCGTTCCTGCTCTATGAAGCGCTCACCGGCGGCTGGCGCAGCATGCCCGAGCCGGCCGAGCGCAGCGAGCACGCGCTGCACTGGGGCGCCTTCGCCTGGATCAGCGCCGGGCTCATCGCCCATATGGCGCTCATGAAGTGGGCCGGGTTCGTGCTCGCGGGCATGCTGCTGTTCACCTGCGTGGCGCGCGGCTTCGGCAGCCTGCGCTGGCTGCGCGACGCGACGATCGGACTCGCGCTGGCGCTCGGCGTGTTCCTGTTCTTCGTGCGCGTGCTGAACGTCGGTTTGCCCGGCGGCTGGCTGAAGCCCCTGATCGGCGGGCTGTAGATGGAGGCGTTCGCCGGACTGCTGCAGGGGTTCGATGTCGCGCTGAAGCCGATCAACCTGCTGTGGGGCTTCATCGGCGTGACGCTCGGCACCTTCGTCGGCGTGCTGCCGGGCGTGGGACCGGCGCTGACGGTGGCAATGCTGCTGCCGCTCACCACGCAGCTCGACCCGACCGGGGCGCTCATCATGTTCGCCGGCATCTACTACGGCGCGATGTTCGGCGGCTCGACCACCACCATCCTGCTGAACACGCCGGGCGAATCGGCTTCCATCGCCACCGCGCTCGAAGGCAACAAGATGGCGAAGAACGGGCGCGCCGGCCCGGCGCTCGCCACCTGCGCCATCGGCTCGTTCGTCGCCGGCACCATCGCCGTGGTGCTGCTCACGCTGCTCGCGCCTTTGGTGGTCGAGGTGGCGCTCAAGTTCGGCCCGGCCGAGTACTTCGCGCTCATGGTGTTCGCCTTCACCACGGTGGCCGCGGTGCTCGGCGCCTCGACCACGCGCGGGCTGGCGAGCCTGTTCGTCGGCCTGATGCTCGGGCTGGTCGGCATCGACAGCCAGACCGGGCAGCCGCGCTTCGCCTTCGGCGTGCCCGAGCTGCTCGACGGCATCGACGTGGTGGTGCTGGCGGTGGGCCTGTTCGCGGTCGGCGAGACGCTGTACGTCGCCGCGTACACCAGCCGCCTGCCCGAGACCATGGAGAAGATGAGCGGCTCGATCTGGATGTCGGTGCAGGACTGGAAGCGCTCGTGGCCGGCGTGGCTGCGCGCCACCGGCATCGGCTTTCCGTTCGGCTCGATCCCGGCGGGCGGCGCCGAGATCCCCACCTTCCTTTCGTATTCGCTGGAGAAGAAGCTGACCAAGCACCCCGAGGAATTCGGCAACGGCGCGATCGAAGGCGTGGCCGGGCCGGAAGCCGCCAACAACGCCTCGGCCACCGGCGTGCTGGTGCCGCTGCTCACGCTCGGCATTCCGACTTCGGCGACCGCGGCGATCCTGCTTACCGCGTTCCAGAACTACGGCATCCAGCCGGGGCCGCTGCTGTTTCAGATCCAGCCCGACCTGGTGTGGGGGCTGATCGCCAGCATGTACGTCGGCAACGTGATCCTGCTGATCCTCAACCTGCCGCTGATCGGCATCTGGGTGAAAGTGCTCACCATTCCGCGGCCGCTGCTCTACGGCGGGATCCTGCTGTTCGCCACGCTGGGCGCCTACAGCCTGCACCAGTCGTGGGTCGACCTCGCCACGCTCTACGTCTTCGGGCTGCTCGGCTTCGTCATGCGCCGCTTCGACATCCCGGTGGCGCCGGCGGTGATCGGCCTGATCCTCGGGCCGCTGGCGGAGACGCAGTTCCGCCGTGCGCTCTCGATCAGCCAGGGCGACGCGAGCGTGTTCCTCACGCAGCCGATCTCGGCGAGCTTCCTCGCCGTGACCGCGCTGCTGATTGTGGTGCCGTGGCTGGTGGGGCC
>JBFFZT010000089.1:0-6836 GCA_041568535.1 Burkholderiales bacterium
CGGCTGGTGCAGACGCGGCCCGACCAGCCGCGCCTCGTGCTCAGCGCCGACCGCGGCATGCTGTCGCGCGACGGCGCGGAGGTGTTCCTGCATGACAACGTGGTCCTGGTGCGCGAGGCGCTCGCCGCCTCCGGCGAAGCCCGCATGCAATCGAGTTTCCTGCACGTGATGCGCGAGCGCTCCCTGGTGCGTACGGATCGCGAAGTGCGCATCAGCGAGCGCGGGCGCACCCTCGTCGGCCTCGGCATGGAGTACGACAACGAGGCGCGGCAGCTGACGCTGCATGCGCAGGTACGCGGCAGCTTCGAGGCGGAGCAGCAACAATGATGCGCAAGCGTGATGCGATCGCGGTAGCCATTGCGTTCGCTGCAATGTCCGCCTTTTCCGCCAAGGCGGAAAAGGCGGATCGGGACAAACCCACGCAGGTCGAGGCGAACCGCATGACCTCGGACGAGGCGCGGCGCATCAGCATCTTCGAGGGCAACGTGGTGCTCACCAAGGGCACCATGCAGCTGCAGGCCGACCGCATCGTCGTGCGCCAGGACGCCGACGGCTTCCAGACCGCCACCGCCACCGGCAGCCCGGTGCGCTTTCGCCAGAAGAGCGACGCGCGTGGCGGCGAGGAGGGCGTGTGGATCGAGGGCGAGGCGGGGCGCATCGAGATCGACGAGAGGAACGAGCGCGTGGAGCTGCGCGAGAGCGCGCGCGTGACGCGCGACAAGGACGAGGTGCGCGGCACCTACATCCTGTACGACCAGCGCTCGGAGTTCTTCTCGGTCTCGAGCGGCAAGGACGCGCCCGGCGCGCGCGTGCGCGCGGTGATCCAGCCGAAGAAGCCGGAAGCCGAAGCGCCCGCGAAGCCCAAGCCCGAGGCGCCGAGGTGAGCCTGCTGCGCTGCGAGCGGCTGCGCAAGCGCTACAAGTCGCGTGCCGTGGTGCAGGACGTCTCCCTCGAAGTGACGAGCGGCGAGGTGGTGGGCCTGCTCGGCCCGAACGGCGCCGGCAAGACCACCTGCTTCTACATGATCGTCGGCCTGATCGCCGCCGATTCGGGCCGCATCCACCTCGAGGGCCGCGAGCTCACGCACCTGCCGATCCACGCGCGCGCGCGCCTGGGCATCTCCTACCTGCCGCAGGAGAACTCGGTGTTCCGCAAGCTCACCGTGGAGGAGAACGTGCAGGCGGTGCTCGAGCTGCAGGGTGTGCAGCGCGCGGAGATCGAGCCGCGGCTGCAGGAGCTGCTCAAGGACCTGAACATCGCGCACCTGCGCAAGCACGCGGCGCTGTCGCTCTCGGGCGGCGAGCGCCGGCGCCTGGAGATCGCGCGCGCGCTCGCCACGCGCCCGGCCTTCATCCTGCTCGACGAGCCCTTCGCCGGCGTCGACCCGATCGCGGTGCTCGACATCCAGCGCATCATCCGCTTTCTCAAGGAGCGCCAGATCGGCGTGCTGATCACCGATCACAACGTGCGCGAGACGCTCGGCATCTGCGATCGCGCCTATATCATCAACGAAGGCGCGGTGCTCGCCTCCGGCCATCCGGAGGAGATCGTCTATAATGACAGCGTGCGCCGCGTGTACCTCGGCGAGCATTTCCGCATGTAGGCCGCGGCGCCGCGCACCTTCCTTGCCGCCATGAAGCCCACTCTGCAGTTCCGGCTTTCGCAGCACCTCACGCTGACGCCGCAGCTGCAGCAGTCGATCCGCCTGCTGCAGCTCTCCACGGTCGAGCTGAACCAGGAGATCGAGCGCCTGCTGATGGAGAACCCGATCCTGGAGCGCGAGGACGTGGAAGGCGACGCGCAGGCCGCGTACACGCCGCCGCGCGACGCGACGCAAAGCGCAGCCGAAGCCGCGACGCAAACCGCCGAGGACACCGCGGAGCGCGGCGACGACTGGCTGGCCGAGATCGGCGCGCCCGCGCCGCGCGGCGAGGACGACGAAGAAGGCGATCGCGCCTTCGCCGCGCCCGACACGCCGACGTTGCGCGACCATCTCAACCAGCAGCTCACGCTCACCGGCATCGGCGAGCGCGACCGCGCGCTGGTCGCGCTGCTGATCGACGTGCTCGACGAGGACGGCTATCTCACGCAGCCGCTGGAGGAGATCGCGGCGCTGTTCACCGCGGAAGCCGAGGTCGATCTCGAGGAGCTCGGCATCGCGCTCAAGCACCTGCAGAACTTCGAGCCTGCGGGCGTCGGCGCGCGCTCGCCGGCGGAGTGCCTGCTGCTGCAGCTGCGCGCGCAGGCGGCGCACCCGGCCTGCGCGCTCGCCACCGAGATCGCCGCCAAGCACCTCGAGCTGCTTGCCGGGCGCGACTACGCGCGGCTGCGCGCGCTCACCGGCGCGCGGGAGGAAGACCTGCGCGCGGCGCAGAAGCTCATCCAGAGCCTCAATCCGCGCCCCGGCTCGGCGTTCGCGCGCATCGAGACGCGCTACATGATCCCGGACGTAATCGTGAAGAAGACGCGCAACGTCTGGCGCGCGAGCCTCAACCCCGAGGCGATGCCGCGCCTGCGCATCAACCGCCTGTACGCGGATCTGGCCGGCAGCGCGCGCAACGGCTCCAGCGCCCTCGCCTCGCAGCTGCAGGAGGCGCGCTGGCTGATCAAGAACGTGCAGCAGCGCTTCGACACCATCCTGCGCGTGTCGCAGGCGATCGTCGACCGCCAGCGCCACTTCTTCGAGCACGGCGAGGTGGCGATGCGGCCGATGGTGCTGCGCGAGATCGCCGAGACCCTCGGCCTGCACGAGAGCACCATCTCGCGCGTCACCACGCAGAAGTTCATGGCCACGCCGCGCGGCACCTTCGAGCTGAAGTATTTCTTCAGCAGCCACCTCGCCACCGAGGCCGGCGGCGCCACCTCCTCGACGGCGATCCGCGCCCTCATCAAGCAGCTGGTGGGCGCGGAGGACGCGCGCGAGCCGCTCTCGGATGCGCGCATTGCGCAGATCCTCGGCGAGCAGGGCATCGTCGTGGCGCGCCGCACGATTGCAAAATACCGGGAATCATTGCAGATCCCGCCGGTCAATCAGCGTAAGAGCCTCTAGGAAATCCTCATGAACCTGAACCTGAGCGGACACCACCTCGAGATCACGCCGGCGCTGCGCAGCTACGTCGAGGGCAAGCTGGCGCGCGTCACGCGGCACTTCGACCACGTCATCGACGCGCACGTGGTGCTCTCGGTGGACAAGCTCAGGCAGAAGGCCGAGGTGACGCTGCACGTGCGCGGCAAGGACATCCACTGCGCCTCCGAGGAGCAGGACATGTACGCGGCCATCGACCTGGTGACCGACAAGCTCGATCGCCAGGTGCTCAAGTACAAGGCCAAGCGCAGCGGCAAGCCGCACGAGGCGCTCAAGCGCGCTGACAATGTTTGACCGGCGCCGCAAACCTCGCAGGGGCCACCGCCTTGGGCTATAATCCGCGCCCTCTGCTGCGCTGCCGCACCGGCGCCGGATCATGAGTCTCGTCGCAAAACTGCTTCCACCCGCCAACGTCCTGCTCGACTTGCAGGTTTCGAGCAAAAAACGCCTGTTCGAGCAGGTGGGGCTGATATTCGAGAACCACAACGGCATCGCGCGCAGCCTGGTGTTCGACAGCCTGTTCGCGCGCGAGCGCCTCGGCTCCACCGGCCTTGGGCAGGGCGTGGCCATCCCGCACGGCCGCATCAAGGGCCTGAAGGACGCGCTGGGCGCCTTCGTGCGCCTCGCGCAGCCGGTGCCCTTCGACGCCCCGGACGCGAAGCCAGTGACGCTGCTCTTCGTGCTGCTGGTGCCCGAACAAGCGACCGAGAAGCACCTGCAGATCCTGTCGGAGCTCGCCCAGATGTTCAGCGACCGCGCGCTGCGCGACGCCATGACCGGCGCCGCCGACGCCGCCGCCCTGCACCAGCTGATCGCCGCGTGGCAGCCCGATGCAGCAGGTCAACGTCAAGCGGTTGCATGAGGCCAACCGCGACGCGCTCGCCCTGGCGTGGGTCGCCGGGCGCGATGCGGACACGGTCGTGCGCCGCGAGCCGGCCGCGTCGGCCGCGCTGATCGGCCACCTCAACCTCACCCATCCGAACCGCATCCAGGTCGCGGGCGCCGACGAGGCCGGCGCGCTCGAGGGCCTGGCCGAGCCGCTGTTCGCCGCCGCGCCGGCGGCGGTGATCCTTGCCGACGGCATCGCGCCCACGGCCGCGCTGCGCGAGCGCGCCGAGCGCACGGGCACGCCGCTGTTCACCACCCCGCTCCCCGCGACGCAGGTCATCGAAAGAATCGCGCGCTATCTCGCCAAGGCGCTCGCCGAGCGCACCGAGCGCCACGGCGTGTTCATGGACGTGCTCGGCATGGGCGTGCTGATCACCGGGGTGTCGGGCGTCGGCAAGAGCGAGCTCGGGCTGGAGCTCATCAGCCGCGGCCACGGCCTCGTGGCCGACGACGTGGTCGAGATCTCGCGCCTCGCCGCCGACACGCTCGAAGGGCGCTGCCCCGCGGTGCTGAAGGACTTCATCGAGGTGCGCGGGCTCGGGCTGCTGGATGTGCGCACCATCTTCGGCGAGACCGCGGTGCGGCCGAAAATGAAGCTCAAGCTCATCGCGCACCTCGACCGGCCCGCCGCCGCCGCCAGCCGCGACGTCGCCGAGCGCCTGCCGCTCGCCGAGCAGTCCGAGGAAATCCTCGGCGTCACGGTGCGCAAAGTCGTGATCCCGGTGGCCGCCGGGCGCAACCTCGCGGTGCTGCTCGAGGCGGCCGTGCGCAACTACATCCTGCAGCTGCGCGGCATCAACTCGGGCGCCGAGTTCGTGGCGCGCCAGAAGCGCGCCATGGAAGGCGACTGAGCGGCGCCGCGTGCAGATCGTCCTGGTGAGCGGTCTGTCGGGCGCGGGCAAGAGCATCGCGCTCGACGTGCTCGAGGACGCCGGCTACTACTGCGTCGACAACCTGCCGGCGACGCTGCTGATGGACGTGGTGGCCTTTCTCGCCGAGGCGGGGCACGAGCGCGTCGCGCTCTCCGTGGACGCGCGCAGCGCGGCGCTCGCCGCGCTGCCGAAGAGCGTCGCGCGGCTGAAGGCCGACGGCGCCGATTGCCGCGTGCTGTTCCTCGAGGCCAATCCGCAGGCGCTGGTGCGGCGCTTCTCGGAGACGCGCCGCCGCCACCCGCTTACGGTGGAGGGTCTCACGCTCGCCGAGGCCATCGAGCGCGAGCGCACGCTGATGGGCGAGATCGCGGAGCTCGGGCACCGCATCGACACCAGCGAGCTGCAGCCCAAGGTGCTGCGCAACTGGATCCGCGACCTGCTCGGGCTGGGCGCGGGCCGGCTGGTGCTGCTGTTCGAGTCGTTTGCCTTTCGCGACGGCATCCCGCTCGACGCCGACTGGGTGATCGACGCGCGCATGCTCCCCAACCCGCACTACGACCCGCGGCTTCGGCCCTTCACCGGCCGTGACGCGGCCGTCATCGAGTATCTCGGCGGCGAGGCGGCCGTGCAACGCTTCCTGGAGGACATACGCGCGTTCCTCGCGCGCTGGCTGCCGGAAGTGGTGAAGGAGAACCGCAGCTATCTCACGGTGGCGATCGGCTGCACCGGCGGGCGCCACCGCTCGGTGTACCTGGCGGAGAAGCTCGCCGCCGTGTTCAGCGACGAGTGGCGCGTGCTGGTGCGCCACCGGGGCCTCGCCCGCGAGTGAACGTGACCGAGCTTGCGGACCTGCCGCTGTTTCCGCTGCAGACGGTGCTGTTCCCGGGTGGTCGGCTGCCGCTGCGCATCTTCGAGCAGCGCTACATGGACATGGCCAAGGCGTGCCTGCGCGACGGCGCGCCCTTCGGCGTGTGCCTGATCCGCGAGGGCGGCGAAGTCGGCGCGCCCGCGGTGCCGGCGGAGATCGGCTGCCTTGCGCGCATCGCCGCGTGGGACATGCCGCAGCTCGGTGTGCTGCAGGTGCAGGCCCTCGGCGAGCGGCGCTTTCGCATCCTCGAGCGGCGCATCGAGGCCAGCGGCCTCGCGCGCGCGCGCGTGGCCTTGCTCGACGAGGAGGCCGACGCGCCGCTCGAGCCCGAGGCGGACCTGTGCGCGCGCGTGCTGCGCAAGGCGGTGGAATCAGGGGGCGAGGCGCTCGTCGAGCCGCCGCTGCGCTATGCCTCCGCGGCCTGGGTGAGCGCGCGCCTGGCGGAACTGCTGCCGCTGTCGCTCGATGCCAAGCAGCGCCTGCTCGAGATGAACGACGCGCGCGACCGCATCGAGATCCTGCGTCGCCTAATCAGCGCGGCCCGCCCCTAGCGCCAGCAGGACCCGGCGCACCGGCGCCGGGACCGCTGCGCCCGCGGCTTCGGTCAAGTCGAGCCATAGCCGGCCCGCGGCGGGCGGTGTTGCGCCGCGCACCGCGCAGAGCCAGGGCTGCGCGACCAGCCTAAAGTGCGTGAACCCATGCTCGAGCGCCGGCAGCTTGCGGCCGCGCGGCGTCCGCGCCACGCGCGCCTCGGGAAACGCCCACAGCCCGCCCCACAGGCCGGCGCCCGGTCGGCGCTCCAGCAGCACTTCACCCCCGCGCAGGTAGACGTACCAGTTGGCGCGCTTCACCGGGAGCGGCTTTCTTGCGCGCGCCGCGGGCAGCTCGGCGATGCGGCCCTCGCGCCGTGCCACGCAAGCCTTCGCCACCGGGCAGCGAGCGCACGCCGGCCTGGTCCGGGTGCAGACCATGGCGCCCAGGTCCATCAGGGCCTGGGTGTAGGCGCGGATGCCGCGCTGCGGCAGGAGGGCTTCGGCGAGGTTCCACTGCGCCTTGTCGCCCTGCACGCCGAAACGCCGCGCCAGCACGCGCTTCACGTTGCCGTCCAGGATCGCCGCCCGCC
>JBFFZT010000090.1:0-6792 GCA_041568535.1 Burkholderiales bacterium
GCCGCGGCGCATGCCGCGCAGCGTGTCGCGCGTCAGGGCGCGCAGGCGATCCTGCAACATGGTTCGGTCGGGATTCTATCCATGCTAACCCGGGGGCGCGGATAGTCAAAACAGGCCGCGCAGCGTCTGGCGCTGCTCATCGCGTTTCCGGCACTGCCGCTGTGGCTGCCGAAGTTGCTCTCGGGCTGATCCTCACACGCGCAAAGCCCTAGATGTCCTGGGGGCTTGGGCGGCTTGATTCCGCCCGTTTTGACCGCACCTACGTCAGCGACGCGCACCTCCGTGCGCTTGGGCAGGAGAAGCCATGGACTTCTGGCGCAGGAAACGGCAGGAAACGCTCGAAGGCGGCGACAACGGCGCCAGCGGCGAGAAGGCGCGCGGACGCGCCGGCCGCGGTACGGCGCTCGCGGTGCGGCCGCTTCCCGAGGACGCACTGATCGTCGTGCCGCTGCGGAGCGCGGTGCTGTTTCCCGGCATCATCACGCCGCTTGCCGTAGGGCGCGGCTCATCGGTCGCCGCCGTGCAGGAGGCTGCGCGCCAGGGCCGCAAGGTGGGCTTCCTGCTGCAGCGCGACCCGAAGACCGATCAGGTGGGCGCCGACGACCTGCACTGGGTCGGCACGGCGGGCGAGATCGTGCGCTACGTGCCGGCCGCGGAGGGCGTGCACCACCTGGCGGTCCAGGGCCACAGCCGCTTTCGCGTCACCGAGTTTCTCGACGGCTGGCCGTTTCTGGTGGCGCGCGTCGTGTGGGTGCCCGAGGCCACCGAGGGCGGCGAGGACATCGAGGCGCGGTTCCTGCAGCTGAAGGCGCAGGCGGTGGAGGCGATCAAGCTCCTGCCCAACGTTCCCGACGAGCTGGCGGGCGCCGTGCAGGCCATCGACTCGGCCGCGCAGCTCGCCGACATGGTGGCGAACCTGCTCGACGTCGAGAACGAGGAGAAGCAGGCCGTCCTCGAGGCGTTCGACCTGAAGCGGCGGCTGGACCTCGTGCTCGCGCACCTGGCGGAACGCGTCAGCGTCCTGCGCCTGTCGAAGGAGATCGGCGACAAGACGAAGAAGGAGTTCGACGAGCGCCAGCGCGAGCACGTGCTGCGCGAGCAGATGCGCCAGATCCAGAAGGAGCTGGGCGAGGGCGAGGAGACGGCGGCCGAGCTCGAAGAGCTGGCGAAGTCGCTCGAGGCCGCGGGTATGCCCGAGGACACGCTCAAGTACGCGAAAAAGGAGTTCAAGCGCTTGTCGCGCATGGGCGAGGGCTCGGGCGAGGCCTCGATGCTGCGCACTTGGCTCGAGTTGATGGCCGAGCTGCCGTGGAAGGCCGAGGCGCAGGAGCCTATCGACATCGCCGCGGCACGCAAGGTGCTCGACGAGGATCACTACGGCCTGGAGAAGGTGAAGCGCCGCATCCTCGAGTACCTCGCGGTGCGCAAGCTCAATCCCGAGGGCAAGAGCCCGATCCTGTGCTTCGTCGGGCCGCCGGGCGTCGGCAAGACCTCGCTCGGGCAGTCCATCGCGCGCGCCACCGGGCGCAAGTTCCAGCGCGTGGCGCTCGGCGGCCTGCACGACGAGGCCGAGATCCGCGGGCACCGGCGCACCTACATCGGCGCGCTGCCGGGCAACGTGCTGCAGGCGCTCAAGCGCGCCGAGTCGCGCTCGGGCGTGCTGATGCTCGACGAGATCGACAAGCTCGGCATGGGCGGCTTCCACGGCGACCCGTCCTCGGCGCTGCTCGAGGTGCTCGACCCGGAGCAGAACTCGAAATTCCGCGACAACTACCTCGGCGTGGACTTCGACCTGTCGCGCGTCATGTTCATCGCCACGGCGAACGTGCTCGACACGATCCCGGGGCCGCTGCGCGATCGCATGGAGGTGATCCAGCTCCCCGGCTATACCGAAGAGGAGAAGCTGCAGATCGCGCGCAAGTATCTGGTGAAGAAGCAGCTCGAGGCGAACGGCCTGCAGGCCGCGCAGGCTGCGGTCACGGACGCCGCGATCCGCGGCATCATCGCCGACTACACGCGGGAGGCGGGCGTGCGCAACCTCGAGCGCGAGATCGGCGCGGTGCTGCGCCACGCCGCCATGCAGATCGCCGAAGGCGGCGCGCAGGCGGTGACCGTGGATGCGGCAGACCTCGCGGCGATCCTCGGCGCGCGCAAGTTCGAGAACGAGGTGGCGCTGCGCACCTCGCTGCCTGGGGTGGCCACGGGGCTCGCCTGGACGCCGGTGGGCGGGGACATCCTGTTCATCGAAGCCTCCAAGGTGCCCGGCACGGGCAAGCTGATCCTCACCGGGCAGCTGGGCGACGTGATGAAGGAGTCGGCGCAGGCGGCGCTCACGCTCGCCAAGACCTGGAGTGGCGACGCGCTCGAGAAGACCGACATCCACGTCCACGTGCCCGCGGGCGCCACCCCCAAGGACGGCCCGAGCGCCGGCGTGGCCATGTTCGTCGCCCTGACCTCGCTTCTCGAGGGCAAGCCGGTGCGGCCGGACGTCGCCATGACGGGCGAGGTTTCGCTGCGCGGCCTGGTGCTGCCGATCGGCGGCGTCAAGGAAAAGACGCTGGCCGCGCTGCGCGCGGGGATCTCGACCGTGATGTTGCCGAAGAGGAACGAGAAAGACCTCGACGACGTGCCCGCGGAGGCGCGGCACAAGCTCCAGTTCGTCTTCCTCGATAAGGTGGAAGACGCGGTGCGCACCGCGCTGCAATAAAAAAAGGCCCGCCGGGCGGCGGGCCTTTCGACTACTTTTTCTTCTTGGACTTGCGCTTCACGCCAGATCGGGCCGGCTTGCGGCCCGGTTTGGCGCTTAGGCGGACTTTTTTGCTTTGGCGAGGCCTTTCACGGTCTCGGTCGCGGCGGAGACGTTGGCTTCCGCGATCTCGGTCGCCTGCTTGGCCACCTTGTTCATGTTGTCGTAGGCGGAATTGGCGGCGGCGATCATCGACTTGACCGCGGCGACCGCCACGTCGGAGCCGGCGGGCGCGTTCTTCACGGCCTTGTCCAGCATGGTGCTGAAGTTCTCGTTCCACTCGGCGACGCGCTGCTCCGCCATCTTCGACAGCTCGGCGTTGGTCTCGGTGGCCACTTCGTACACGCTCTTCGAGTAGGCGATCGCCTTCTCGATGGCGGGGGTCGCCAGGGTGTTCTGCAGCGTGACGAACTCCTGCACGTCCTTCGCGCCAAACAGCGCGCGGGTGTTGCTGAGGCTGTCTTCGAACACGGACTTCACGGCGTTGGCGTTCAGGGTCGCGAGCTTCTCGATCGCGGCGAATTGCGTCGCGGCGAGCGAAAGCATGGTTTCCACATTGGCCTTGCCGGCCGCTTGCATCTGCTCGGGGGTAACGTACATGGTGAGGCTCCTGTTAAGTAAAGTCGAAATCGGTAAGGGCTTGGTCGGCGCTAATTGGTGCAGCGCAACAATGCCCAGTATAAGGATTCGCCATTGAAAGTCAAACGTTTTTTGCAGTGCAGCATAACTCCTTGAGGCACCGCGGAAATTTCCCGGGGAGCTGACGCGCGTGTTTCAAACGGTGCGTGGCGCCGGGCGAAACGGCGACGCGCAACCCCCGCACAGCAGTGACAATCGGTTGATGAGCACGGCCGCAGATCCCGTCCAGCGGGCCGCCTGGATCTTCCCCGGCCTGTTCGTGGTGCTCTGGAGCACCGGGTTCATCGGCGCGAAGTTAGGACTCCCTTACGCGGAGCCCGCAACATTCCTGGTGATCCGCTTCATGCTTGTGCTGGTGGTGCTGCTGCCGTTGTGCCTGGCGATGCGCGCGCCGTGGCCCGCCTCGGGCGCAGAGTTCCTGCACATGGCGTTTGCCGGGGCCCTGATCCAGGGCGGCTATCTCGGCGGGGTCTTCCTGTCGCTGCACCGGGGCATGCCGGCGGGCGCCTCGGCGCTCATCACCGCCCTGCAGCCGATCCTCGCTGCCGTGCTCTCGGGCTGGCTGCTCGGCGAGCGCACCAACGCGCGCCAGTGGCTCGGCCTCGCCCTCGGCATCGCCGGCGTCGCGCTGGTGGTGCGCGAAAAATGGGTGCTCGAGGGCGTGGGCCTGGCGGCCACCGCGCTTTCAGTCCTCGCGCTCGTCAGCATCAGCCTGGGCGCCGTGTGGCAGAAGCGCCATTGCGCGCGCGTCGATCTGCGCACCGGCGCGGCGATCCAGTTCGGCGCCGCGCTGGCGGTGCTCGCGCCCTACGCGCTGCTGTTCGAGACGCGCGACGTGATCTGGAGCGCGGAGCTGGTGGTGGCCATCGTCTGGCTGGTGTTCGCGCTTTCGCTGGGCGCGGTGTTCCTGCTGTTCTGGCTCATCCGGCACGGCGCAGCTACGAAGGTTGCGAGCCTCATGTACCTGGTGCCCCCGTGCACCGCGCTGGTCGCCTGGCCGCTGTTCGGCGAGACCTATACTGTGTTTGCCGCCGCCGGCATGGCACTCGCCATGCTTGCCGTGTGGCTCGTGAGCAGGACATGAGCATCGACTACCGCCCCGACGATCCCGCGTTCCTCGCGGACCCGTTTCCCCTGTTCCGGCGCCTGCAGGAGGAGGACCCGTGCCACTGGAGCCCGCGCCTGAAGGCCTGGGTGCTGACGCGCTACGAGGACGTGCGGCGCGTGTGCCTCGATCGGGAGATGTCCTCCGACCGGCTGCGACCGTTCTTCGCTGCGCTGCCGCCGCCGGAGGCGCGGCGCATCGCCGACATCATGCGCTACCTGTCGCTGTGGATGGTGTTCCGCGACCCCCCCGAGCACACGCGCCTGCGCCGGCTCACCGGCAAGGTGTTCCATGTGAAGTCGATGCACGCCATGCGCCCGCGCATCGAAGCCCTGATGCAGCGCCTGCTCGACGCCATCGGCGCGCGCCGCGAGTTCGACTTCATCGGCGAGTTCGCCGGGCCGCTGCCGGCGCTCGTCATCATGGACATGCTGGGCGTCCCGGCCGACGAGCTGGCGCGCGTCAAGCGGCTCTCGGACGACATGGCGCTGTTCATCGGCAGCTCGCGCATGGCGGCCGACAAGTACGACATCGCGGAGACGGCGACGCGCGAGATGGCCGCGTACTTTCGCGCCATGATCCGGGAGCGCCGCGCGCGGCCGCGCGCGGACCTGCTCTCGGAGCTCGTGCACCTCGAGGAGGATGGCGAGCGCCTGAGCGAGGACGAGCTGGTGGCGAGCTGCATCCTGCTGCTGTTCGCGGGCCACGAGACGACCACCAATCACATCGCCAACGGGCTGCTCGGCCTGATGCGCTTTCCCGAGCAGGCGGACCGGCTGCGCGCGGACCCGGCGCTCGCGGCGGCGGCCGTGGAGGAGCTGCTGCGCTACGACGGGCCGAACGGCGCCCAGGTGCGCATCGTGCAGCAGGAGCAGGTGGTGCACGGCAAGACCCTGAAACCGGGCGAGCGCGTCTTCATCCTGCTCAACGCCGCGAATCGCGATCCACGCGCCTACACTGATCCCGACCGCGTCGATTTCGATCGCGACGGCCCGCCGCACCTCGCCTTCGGCTTCGGCCTGCACATCTGCCTCGGGTTTCCGCTGGCGCGGCTGGAAGGCCAGCTCGCGCTGCCCGCGGTGCTCGCGCGCTGGCCGGCGCTCGCGCTGGCCGACGCGCCCCTGGAGTGGCTCAACTCGATGGTGTTTCGCGGCATGAAATCGATGCCGGTGCGCGTGCGCGGCTGATGTCCGAGCAATTTCCGCGGCACCTGTGGTGGGTGCTCCTCGGCATCACCCTGGTGTGGGGGTTCAACTGGACGGCGATGAAGGTGGCGATCTCCGAGGTCGCGCCCTTCACGTTCCGCACGTTCTGCCTCGCCGCCGGCTCCGGCGTGCTGTTCGCGGTGCTCAAGGCGACCGGCCAGCCCCTCGCCATCCCGCGCAGCCAGTGGGGGCGCCTCGCGCTCGTCGCGTTCTTCACCATCACCTGCTGGAACCTGCTCGTGGTGTTCGGGCTGCGGCTCATTCCGTCCGGCCGCGCGGCGATCCTCGCCTACACCATGCCGGCCTGGGCCATACCGCTCTCGGTATGGTTCCTCGGCGAGCGCATGAACAGCCGAAAGGCGCTCGGCCTGGCGCTCGGCATGGGCGGCATGGCGCTGCTGCTGGTACGGGAATTCACCAGCCTGACCGGCGCACCGCTGGGCGCGCTGATGGTGCTGGGCGCTGCCGCCACCTGGGCGATCGGCACGCTGCTGCAGAAGAAATTCCCGGTGCAGGCGCCCGTGGCGCCCCTGACCGCGTGGATGATGCTGGTGGGCGGCGTGCCGATCTACCTCGGTGCCCTGGCGTTCGATGACTTTGCCGCCCTGCAGGACGTGAGCCTGTGGCCGGCGCTGGCGGTGGCCTACAACGTGTTCCTGTCGTTCGCCTGGGCGCACTGGGCCTGGATCAAGCTCGCCACCTCCGTGTCGGTGACCACCTTCTCGCTCAGCATGCTGATGACGCCGGTGGTCGGCGTGTTCTCGGGCATGCTGTTCCTCGGCGAGCGCCCGGGCTGGCTCGAGTTCGGCGCGCTCGCCCTGGTGCTCGCGTCGTTCGCCGCGGTGGTCATCCCGGCACGCCGATAGCGCGCACGCGCGGCACGCGCGCGAGATCCCAGCCGGCCTCATCTTGTCCGAGAAAGCGCCGCGCGCGCGCCAGCTCCGCCTTCGGGTCCGCAAGGTCGAGCGCACGCGCGCCGGTCTGCTTCGAGAGCTTCTCGCCCGCCGCGTTCAGCGCCACCGGCACGTGGGCGTAGTGCGGCGTGCGCGCGCCGAGCAGGCGCTGCAGGTGGATCTGGCGCGCGGTGGAGTCCAGCA
>JBFFZT010000091.1:0-6777 GCA_041568535.1 Burkholderiales bacterium
GAGGCGCTGCAGCTCCTCGAACGGGAGCTCCCCCACGATCTCGACCACGTGGAGCCCGTCAGGCTTCACGTCGATCACCGCCAGGTCGGTATAGATGCGGTCGACGCAGTGCGCCCCGGTCAGGGGATAGGTGCATCGCTCGACGATCTTCGACTTACCGTCCTTCGTCAGGTGCTCCATCATGACGAAGACGTGCTTGGCGCCCACCGCGAGGTCCATCGCGCCGCCCACCGCGGGAATCGCGTCGGCACCGCCGGTGTGCCAGTTGGCGAGGTCGCCCTTCACCGAGACCTGGAACGCGCCGAGCACGCAGTAATCGAGGTGCCGGCCGCGGATCATGCCGAACGAGTCGGCATGGTGGAAGAAGGCGCCGCCCTTGAGCAGCGTCACCGGCTCCTTGCCGGCATTGATCAGGTCCTCGTCCTCGGCCCCCGGCGCCGGGCGCGGCCCGATGCCGAGCACGCCGTTCTCGCTGTGCAGGACGATCTCGCGGTCCTTCGGCAGGTAGTCGGCCACCAGCGTCGGCAGGCCGATGCCGAGGTTGACGTAGGCGCCGTCGGGAATGTCGCGCGCGAGGCGCGCGGCGATCTGCTTGCGGTCGAGCTTTTTCATGCGGCTTTCCTCAGCGCGGGGATGCGCACGATGCGCTGCACGAAGATGCCGGGCGTCACCACCACCTCGGGATCGAGCTCGCCGAGCGGCACGGCCTCGCGCACCTGCGCCACGGTGATGCGCGCGGCGGCGGCCATGATGGGCCCGAAGTTGCGCGCCGTCATGCGGTAGGTGAGGTTGCCCCAGCGGTCGGCGCGGTCGGCCTTGATCAGCGCGTAGTCGGCGTGGATCGGGTACTCGAGCACGTAGTCGATGTCGCCGATGCGGCGCGTTTCCTTGCCCTCGGCAAGGCGCGTGCCGAAAGCGGTCGGCGTGTAGAAGGCGCCGACGCCAGCGCCCGCGGCGCGGATGCGCTCGGCGAGCGTGCCCTGCGGCACCAGTTCCAGCTCGATCTCTCCGGCGCGAAACGCCTTGTCGAAGTGCCAGGAGTCGCTCTGGCGCGGGAACGAGCACAGGATCTTCTTCACGCGCTTCTTGCCGATCAGCGCCGCGAGCCCGGCGTCGGCGTTGCCGGCGTTGTTGTTGACGACCGTGAGGTTCTTCGCCCCCTGGGCGATCAGCGCGTCGATCAGCTGCGCGGGCATGCCCGCGTTGCCGAAGCCGCCGATCAGGATGGTGGCGCCGTCGGGCACGTCGGCGAGCGCCTCCTCGGCGGTGGCAATGAATTTGTCGATCATGGCGCGCGGCAACGGGTCCGGCCCATTATAAACTCCGCCCCCATGCCCAAAGCCCACGTTTTCCAGGCTGCGCCGCTGCGGCGCGCCATCGAAGCCATCGTCGCCGCTGGCGGCAGCGAGCCGCGCGAAGCCGAGCTGGTCGCCGAGAACCTCGTCACCGCCAACCTTACGGGACACGACTCGCACGGCATCGGCATGATTCCGCGCTATGTCGAGTCGCTCAAGGAGGGCGGGCTGCAGCCGAACCGCCACCCGGTGGTGAAGTTCGATGGCGGCGCGCTCGTCGCGCTCGACGGCCAGGCGGGCTACGGGCAGGTCATCGGGCTTGAGGCGACCGATATCGCGATCGAACGCGCGAAGCAGCACGGCGTGTGCGTGATGGCGCTCGCCAACTCGCACCACCTGTGCCGCATCGGCCAGTGGGCCGAGCAGGCGGTGGCGCAGGGACTGGTCTCGCTCAGCTTCGTGAACGTGATCTCGCGCTCGATCGTCGCGCCGTTCGGCGGCAGCGACGCGCGCTTCGGCACCAACCCCTGCACCATCGGCGTGCCGCTCGCGGGCCAGCCGCCGTTCATCCTCGACATGGCGACGAGCGGCGTGGCGCAGGGCAAGGTGCGCGTCGCGCACAACAAGGGCGAGAAGCTCCCGCCGGGGCTGCTGCTCGACGACAAGGGCAACGCGACGCTCGAGGCGCGCTTCGGCGTCATCGAGCCCTATGGCGCGCTCACCACCTTCGGGCTGCACAAGGGCTACGGGCTCGCGGTGGTGTGCGAGCTCCTCGGCGGCGCGCTCTCGGGCGGCGGCACCTGGCACACGACCGACCGCTCCAAGAAGCGCGTGCTGAACGGCATGCTCTCGATCCTCATCGACCCGAAAAAGCTCGGCACCGCCGACGTGTTCGAGCGCGAAGCGCGCGCGTTCATCGAGTGGGTGAAGCAGTCGCCGCCCGCGCCGGGCATGGATCGCGTACGCATCGCGGGCGATCCGGAGCGCGAGACACGCGCCCGACGCCAGAAGGAGGGCATCGCGGTGGATGCCAACACCTGGCAGGAGATCCACGCGGCCGGGGCAAAGCTGGGCGTGGGGGCCGCGAGGCTCGACCGTCTGGCCGCCGGCTAAAGCCAAAGTTTTAAGGCAGAACTTTCAGTAGCTTTCATAAGCTACTGATATATATTGCATTTTAATTTCAAGAAACACCCCCAGGAAACGCTCCTAAGTCATTGTCAGGCAAAAAGAATTGCCTTGACCTGCGTCCCTTTTGTCGCATAGAGTGGAAAAAGGTAGAAAAAAGTGGCGGAAATCGGGGAGGGGTGGATCTTGCCCCGTCCGCCTTGGAGAAAACGGGGCATGGGTGGAACGTTTCACGGCGCGACGGTGGTCACCCTGGACGCAAAGGGCCGGCTCGCCATTCCCACGCGCCATCGCGCCGCGCTGCTCGCCGACGCGCGCCACCTCGTGCTCACAGCGCACCCCGAGGGCTGCGTGCTGCTGTACCCGCCCGCAGCCTGGGAGCCCGTACGCACGCAGGCGCAGTCCTTTCCCAGCTTTCACCCCCAGGCGAGCTGGTGGAAGCGGCTGCTGCTCGGCTTCGAAGAGCACGTGCAGCCCGACGGCTCGGGCCGCATCCTCGTCTCGGGCGCGCTGCGCCAGCACGCCCGGCTCGAGCGCGACGCCATGCTGGTCGGGCAGGGCCACTACTTCGAGCTCTGGGACTCCGCGCGCTGGGACGCGAAGCTCGCCCAGGCGCTCGCCGGCCCCTCGAGCGCGCCTCCCGGCATGGAGGACTTTTCGCTGTGAGCGCGGGCGATGAGCGCTGCTGCGCCCGGCACGCATCGCCCCGTTCTTGCCGCCGAGGCGCTCGATGCGCTGGCGATCCGCGCCGACGGCCTCTACGTGGACGGCACCTTCGGGCGCGGCGGCCACAGCCGGCTGATCCTCGAGCGGCTCGGCCCGCGCGGCCGGCTCATCGCGCTGGATCGCGACCCGCAGGCGGTGGCCGCGGCGCGCGCCATCACGGATGCGCGCTTTTCCATCACGCACGCGCCCTTCAGCGCGCTCGCGCAAGCACTGGACGAACAAGGTGCAGCGCTCGCGCAGGGGATGCTGTTCGACCTCGGCGTGTCCTCGCCGCAGCTCGACGACCCGCAGCGCGGCTTTTCGTTTCGCGCCGACGGGCCGCTCGACATGCGCATGGACCCGTCGCGGGGCGCGAGCGCCGCGGACTGGCTCGCGGCGGCGAGCGAATCCGAACTCAGGGAGGCCATCGGGGAGTATGGGGAAGAACGGTTTGCTAAACAGATTGCAGCGGCGATTGTTGCTGCTCGCCGGCACGCGCCCCTCCGCACGACCCGCGAACTTGCCGATCTCGTGGGTGCGGCGGTCCGCACACGGGAGCCGGGCCAGGATCCGGCGACGCGCACCTTTCAAGCTGTACGGATTCTCGTCAATCGGGAGCTTGAGGAAGTGTCGCTGATGCTGCCGCAGGCGCTCGCGCGCCTCGCCCCGGGCGGGCGGCTGGCGGTGATCGCCTTTCATTCGCTGGAAGACCGCATCGTCAAGCGCTTCCTGCAGTCGTGCGCGCGGCCCGCGCTGCCCCGGGATTTGCCGCTGCGCGCCAGCGAGTTGCCACAAGCCTTGCTCAGAATCGTGGGCAAGCCGGTGCGCCCGAGGCGCGCCGAGACCGAGTCCAATCCGCGCGCGCGCAGTGCCGTCCTGCGCGTCGCCGAACGCACCCCGGCGGCGTACGACCCGTCCCTGATCAACCGAATCGAGCCCGACGCGTGGCGCACCTGAACCTCCTCCTCCTCCTGGTTCTCGCCGTCCGCGCGCTCGGGCTCGTCCTCCTCGGGCCCGACGCGTGGCGAAGCTGAACCTCCTCCTCCTCCTGGTTCTCGTCGTCTGCGCGCTCGGGCTCGTCACTTCCCAGCACAACGCGCGCAAGCTCATTTCCGAGCTCGAGCGCGCGCAGACGCGCGCGCGCGAGCTCGACGTGGAGTACGGCAAGCTGCAGCTGGAGGCGAGCACCTGGGCCCTGCACACGCGCGTCGAGCGCGTCGCCACCGGCACGCTCGGCATGCGTACGCCTGACGCGCGCCGCGTGCGCGTGGTGAGCGTCGGAGGGGCGCCGTGAGCGCCGCCGCGCCCGCGCTCGTGCGCCTGCCGGTGTGGCGCGCGCGCTTCGTGATGGCGGGGCTGGTGGCCGCGTTCCTCGTTCTGGCGGGGCGGTCGTTCTACCTGCAGGCCCTGCAGACGCAGTTCCTGCAGGAAAAGGGCGAAGCGCGCTACAGCCGCGTTCTGGAGGTGCCGGGTACGCGCGGGCGGATCCTGGACCGCAACGCCGAGGCGCTCGCCATCTCGACCCCGGTGCAGTCGGTGTGGGCGATCCCCGGCGATGTCGCCGCCGACGCCGCCGCGGTGCGCCGCCTGGCGGCGATCCTCGATACCGACGCGCGCGAGCTGCGCCGCAAGCTCGAGGACACCTCGCGCGATTTCGTCTACCTCAAGCGCCAGATCGCCCCGGAGACCGCTGAGCAGGTAGCGCGGCTCGGCCTCGAGGGCATCTACCAGCACCGCGAGTACCGGCGCTATTACCCGGGGGGCGAAGTGACCGCTCACCTGGTGGGCTTCACCGGCGTCGACGAGTCCGGGCAGGAGGGTGTGGAGCTCGCCTTCGAAGCGAGCCTCGGCGGCACGCCGGGCAGCCGCCGCGTGATCAAGGACCGGCGCGGCCGCGTGGTCCAGGACGTCGAGTCGATCCGCGCCGCCCAGGACGGCCGCGACCTGCAGCTCTCGATCGACGGCAAGATCCAGAGCCTGGCGTACGCCGCCCTGAAGGGCGCGGTCGCGGCGCACAAGGCCAAGGCCGGCGCGCTGGTGGCGATCGATGTGCGCACGGGCGAAGTGCTGGCGCTCGCCAACGCCCCCTCGTTCAATCCCAACAACCGCGCGCGGCTCTCGGGCGCGCAGCTGCGCAACCGCGCCGTCACCGACGTGTTCGAGCCGGGCTCCACCCTCAAGCCCTTCACCGTGGCGCTGGCGCTGGAATCGGGGCGCGTGTCGCCGGCGAGCGCGGTGCACATCGGCAACGGCGGCCTGCGCATCGCCAACTACACGATCCAGGACCCGCACCCGGAGACCGTGCTCACCGTGGCGCAGGTGATCCAGAAATCGTCGAACGTGGGCGCGGCGCGCATCGCGCTCGCGCTGCGTCGCGAGGACCTGTGGAGCCTGTTCGATCGCGCGGGCTTCGGCAGCGCGCCGCAGACCGGCTTCCCCGGCGAGGCGGCCGGCAGGCTGCGCGCGGCCGAGACCTGGCGGCCGATCGAGCAGGCGACGATGGCCTACGGCCACGGCATCTCGGTGAGCCTGCTGCAGCTGGCGCGCGCCTACACCATGTTCGCGCGCGACGGCGAGCTGGTGCCCGCGACGCTGCTGCGGTCGGACGCGCCGGCGCCGGGCACGCGCGTGCTGAGCGCGCAGACCGCGCGCCAGGTGCGCGCCATGCTCGAGCAGGCGGTGCAGCCGGGCGGCACCGCGCCGCGCGCGCGCATCATGGGCTGGCGCGTGGCCGGCAAGACCGGCACCGCGCACAAGCAGGAGAACGGCGGCTATGCCGCCGACAAGTACATCGCCTCGTTCGTCGGCCTGGCGCCGGCGAGCGCACCGCGCCTGGTGGTGGCGGTAATGATCGACGAGCCCGGCAACGGCCAGTACTTCGGCGGCCTGGTGGCGGCGCCGGTCTTCGCGGAGGTCATGCGGGGCGCGCTGCGCGCGCTCGGCGTGCCCTACGACGCGCCGCTCGAGCCGGTGCCGCTGCCCGGCGCGGGCGAGGAAGCGCGGGAAAGCACCTGATGCGCGCATGGACCTGTTGGCACAGCTCGCGCGCCAGGGGGCGATGATCCGGCAGCTCACCGCGGACAGCCGCCGCTGCGCGCCCGGGGTGGCGTTCTTCGCCTGCCCGGGCGAGCGCGCCGATGGCCGCCAGTTCATTCCCGACGCCATCGCGCGCGGGGCCGCCGCGGTGCTCTGGGAGGCCGAGGGCTTCGCCTGGCGCGCGGAGTGGCGCGTGCCCAACGCGGCCGTGCCGGGTCTGCGCCGCCAGGCGGGCGCGCTGGCGCACGCGTTCTACGGCCAGCCATCGGCGGCGCTGTGGACCTGCGGCGTCACCGGCACCAACGGCAAGACCACCTGCTCGCAGTGGATCGCCGCGGCGCTCACCGGCGCGGGCGCGAAATGCGGCGTGATCGGCACCCTGGGCGCGGGCTTTCCCGGCGCGCTCGCGGATTCGGGCCACACGACGCCCGATGCGCTCGACGTGCACCGGCTGCTCGGCGAGATGCGCACGGCGGGCGCCGTGGCGGCGGCGATGGAGGTGTCCTCGCACGCGCTGCAGCAGGACCGCGTGGCGGGCGTGGCGTTCGATTGCGCGCTGTTCACCAACCTTTCGCACGATCACCTCGACTACCACGGCTCCATGGACGCCTATGCC
>JBFFZT010000092.1:0-6692 GCA_041568535.1 Burkholderiales bacterium
CGCGGTGAAGGCCAGGATCATGCCGTTCTGCAGCATCAGATCGAGGCCGAACGTGAGCGTGAGCGTGAGCAGCACCGGCGCCGCGATGATGCGGTTGATCACTAGCCGCTGCAGCCCGTAGCCGATGGCGAAGAACGCCGGTATCGCGATCAGGACCGACAGGAACGGATGGATGCCCGCCTTGAGGTAGGCGAAGTACGCCAGGTACGCACCCAGCACGATGAACGAGCCGTGCAGGATGTTGATGACGTTGAGCACGCCCCAGACGAGCGAGAAGCCCGAGGCGATGCACGCGTACAGGCCACCGAGCACCAGCCCGTTGGCGAGGATCTGGAAGTAGAGCAAGGTCGCGCGCCCGCCCGGCCGTGGCCGGGCGGGAATGCGGGTTAGGTGCGGTCTAGCCGCCGACGCCGATCTGCAGCTCGCCCTGCTTCACCGCCTTGGGGTGGATCACGACGGGCCTGCCGTTCTGGATCTGGAACACCGGCGGCTCGAGCGAGGTGATCTGGCCGGTGTCGCCGAACTTCACCGGCCCCCAGAACGTCACCGCGTCCATCGCGGCGAGCGCATCGCGCACCTTGGCGCGGTCGATCGAGCCGGCCTTCTCGATCGCCATCTGCAGGATGGCGCCGGCGGCCGAGGACGACGCCTCGACGTAGTCGGGCAGCGCGCCGTACTTCGCCTGGAACAGCTTGACGTAGTTCTCGGTGGTGCCGAACAGGTCCTGGCCCTTGTAGCGCACCGCCGGATGCCACCACGCGGCGCTGGTCACGTTCTGCGACAGCTTGCCCGTGCCATCGATCCACTCCTGGTAGGCGGGGGCGGCGATCATCGTCACCACGGGCGCGTCGATACGCTGGTCGGCCATCTGCTTGCGCAGCAGGATCAGGTCGTTGGTGTAGCCGGTGGCGAAGATCCAGTGCGGCGACTGCGCCTTGATCTGCGACAGCGCCGAGGCGTGGTCGAGCGTGCCGATGGCGTACTTCTCGAAATACACCACGTCGAGCCCGCGCTTCTTGGCGGACTTCTCCATCTCCTGCGCGATGGCGAGCGGGAACAGGTCGTTCCTCGCCAGGATGGCGACGCGCTTCACGCTGCCGGCCTGGCGCGTGACGATGTCGGACAGCGGGTCGGTGAGCGTGTCGTTCGGCGTGAAGGTGCCGAACAGGTACTTGTAGCCCTGGTCGTAGACCTGCGACGAGGACGCGGTCGCGGCGATCGTCGGCACCTGGTACTTCTCCGACACGCTGGAGGCGGCCTTCGCGGCGCCCGAGCCGAATGGCGAGAAGAGGAAATGCACGTTGTCCTGGCTGATCAGCTTTTCCGCGGCCTGCACCGCGCGCGGCGTATTCGACTGGTAGTCGGTATAGACGATTTCGACCTTCATGCGCTTCGCGCCGACCTTGACGCCGCCCGCCTGGTTGGCGGTCTCGGCCCACAGGTCGTAGCCGCGCTGCTGCTTCTTCGCTTCCGGCGACAGCGGTCCGGTGATCGGCAGCGGCGCGCCGATCTTGATCACGTCCTGCGCGACGGCGGTGCCGCCGGTGAGCGCGCCTGCAACCAGGGCGGCGTACAGAGAGGTTCGCTTCAGCATGTTTCAGCCTCCAAAGAGTGGGTTGCGGGGATGCCGGGTCGAGTTTAGCCGAACCTCGCCGCCGCATACGGTGCCGGATCGACGAACGGCGCCTCGCCCGTCGCCATCTCCGCGATCATCCGGCCGGTGACCGCGCCCAGCGTGAGCCCGTGGTGCGCGTGACCGAAGGCGAACCACAGGTTCTTGTGCCAGGGCGCCGGCCCGATGATCGGCAGCATGTCGGGCGTGCACGGCCGCGCGCCCATCCAGGGCTCGTTGTCCAGGCGCTCGGCGAGCGGGAACAGGTCGCGCGCGATCGGCTCGGCGCGCGCCAGCTGCACCGGCGTGCGCAGCGCATCGCGCAGCGCGAACTCGGCGCCGGTGGTGAGGCGGATGCCGCGCTGCATCGGCCCCATGAAGTAGCCGCGCTCGACGTCGAGGATCGGGTGGTTGAGCCGCGCTTCGCCCGCCGCCCGGTAATGCATGTGGTAGCCGCGCTTCACGGCGAGCGGCAGCTTGTAGCCGAGCGCGCGCGTAAGCACGTCGGACCAGGGTCCGAGCGCGACCACGGCGCCGCCCGCTTCCAGCGGGCCGTTGGCGGTGCGCAGCTTCCAGGCCGTGCCGTCCGCCTCGAGCGTCGCGGCGTTGCCCTGCACGAACTCGCCGCCCAGCTCGCGGAAGCGCTTCAGGTAGGCGAGCGCCAGGCCCTGCGGATCCACCACCCGCGTCGGCTCGGTCCAGTGCACCGCGCCGGCGAGCACCGGCGCGAGGTAGGGCTCGGCCTCCTGCAGCGCGCGCGCGTCGAGTTGGCGGTGCTCGACGCCGAACTCGCTTTTCCAGCGCTCGGCCTCGCGAAAGCGCCGGTCGCGCTCGCGCGCCGTGCGAAACACCTTCATCCACCCGCCGCGCACGATGAGGTCCTGCGCGCCCGCTTCCGACGCGAGCGCGTCGTGCTCGGCCACGCAGTGCTCGATCAGCTTGGCGTAGCGCCGCGCCACCTCGGCGTGGCGCGCCGGGCGCGAGTAATGCCAGTACTCCCACAGGAACGGCGCCAGCTTCGGCAGCGCCGAGGGGTGATAGTGCGCGTCGATGGTGCGGTTGAGCGCGTAGCGCGCGAGCGCGCCGAAATCGTGCGGGAAGCCGTACGGGTAGACGCCTTCGCGCTGGATCAGCCCGGCGTTGCCGAACGAGGTCTCCTCGGCGGCGCCGCGGCGATCGAGGAGCGCCACCGCGCGGCCCCGCTTCTGCAGGTGCAGCGCGACGCAGATGCCGACGATGCCCGCGCCCAGAACGACGATGTCATGGCGTGCCATTAGAATCGCATCCTAACTTGGATCGCATCGACACTGCAGTCATCGGCGCCGGGCTGGTCGGCCTCGCGGTCGCGCGCGCGCTCGCGCTCGCCGGGCGCGAGGTGGTGATCCTCGAGGCCGAGGACGCCATCGGCACGCACACCAGCTCGCGCAACTCCGAGGTGATCCACGCCGGCATCTACTATCCCCAGGGCTCGCTCAAGGCGCGCGCCTGCTTCGCCGGGCGCGAGCGGCTGTACGGCTACTGCGCCGAGCACGGCGTGCCGCACCGGCGCTGCGGCAAGCTGATCGTGGCCGCCGACGCGGCGCAGAAGGACGAGCTCGAAGGCATCCGGCGCAAGGCGCACGCCAACGGCGTGACCGACGTGGTGCGCGTGAGCCTGGCCGAGGTGCGTGCGATGGAGCCCGAGCTTTCCTGCGTCGACGCCCTCTACTCGCCCTCGACCGGGATCATCGACAGCCACGCGCTGATGCTCGCCTACCTTGGCGATGCCGAGAACGCGGGCGCGATGCTCGCGCTGAAGAGCCCGCTCGAGCGCGGGCGCGTCACGCCGCAGGGCATCGAGCTGCAGGTGGCCGGGGCCGAGCCGCTCCTCGCGCGCGCGGTGGTGAACAGCGCCGGGCTGCACGCGCCCAGCCTCGCGCGGCGCATCGAGGGCTATCCCGCGGACCTGGCGCCGCGCGAGCTCTACGCCAAGGGCAACTACTACACGCTCTCGCGCCGCGCGCCCTTCACGCACCTCGTCTACCCGGTGCCCGAGCCGGGCGGGCTCGGGGTGCACGTCACGCTCGACCTCGGCGGGCGGGCGCGCTTCGGGCCCGACGTCGAATGGGTCGACGCCATCGACTACCGCGTCGACCCGGCGCGCGCGCAAGCGTTCTACGCCGCCATCCGGCGCTACTGGCCGGGGCTGCCCGACGGCGCGCTCGAGCCGGGCTACGCCGGCATCCGGCCGAAGATCTCCGGGCGCGGCGAGCCGGCGGCCGATTTCGTCATCCAGGGCCCGCGCGAGCACGGCGTGCCCGGGCTGGTGCACCTGTACGGCATCGAGTCGCCCGGATTGACAGCGTCGCTCGCGTTGGCCGATCATGTGGCAGCGCAACTTTCTGACGGAAACTTCCCGGAGGTCACATGAAATTCAGGCTCGCGGCAGCAGCCGCGGTCGCATCGGCACTGGCATGCGGTGCCGCGCAGGCGCAGACCAAGTGGGACATGCCCACGCCGTACTCGGATGGCGAGTTCCACACGCGTAACGTCGTCCTGTTCGTCGAGGACGTCGCCAAGCGCACCGGCGGCGCGCTCGAGATCAAGGTGCATTCGTCGGGCTCGCTCATCAAGCACCCCGACATCCTGCGCGCGGTGTCCACCGGCCAGGTGAACATCGCCGAGTTCCTGCTCGGGCAGTTCGGCAACGAGGACCCGGTGTTCGCCGCCGACAACCTGCCGTTCGTCGCCGCGGGCTACGACAGCGCGCAGAAGTTCTACGAGGCGCAAAAGCCGCTGCTGACGAAGAAGCTCGCCGAGCGCGGCCTGACGCTGCTCTACTCCGTGCCGTGGCCGGGCCAGGGCATCTACACCAAGGAGCCGCTGAAGTCGGTCGACGACCTGAAGGGCACCAAGTTCCGCACCTATTCGCCGCTCACCGCGCGCCTGGCGGAGCTGCTCGGCGCGAGCCCCACGGTGATCCAGGTGCCGGAGATCCCGCAGATGTTCGCCACGGGCGCCGTGCAGGCGATGATCACCTCGTCGGCCACTGGCACCTCGACCAAGGCCTGGGAATTCGTCAAGAACTACTACAAGACGAGCGCCTTCCACCCGAAGAACGTGGTGGTGGTGAACACGCGCGCCCTCAAGCGCCTGCCGCAGGCGCAGCAGGACGCGCTGCTCAAGGCGGCCGAAGATGCCGAGCCGCGCGGCTGGGCCATGTCCAAGCAGCGCGAGCGCGACGGCGACGAGACGCTGGCGAAGAACGGCATGACGCTGCACGAGCCCGACGCCGCGATGAAGGCCGCGTTCACCAAAGTCGGCAAGCAGATGGCCAGGGAGTGGGAGGAGAAGGCCGGCGCCGACGGCCAGGCGATCCTGAAGGCGTACGAAAAGTAACTTGAGGCGGTTTCTCGACCGCCTCTACGCCGCGAGCGGCGCGCTCGCGGCGGTGTGCCTGGCGAGCATCGCGCTCGTGATGCTCGCGCAGGCCGCCATGCGCGAGATGGGGATGCTGCTGCGCGGCGCTGACGACATCGTCGGCTGGCTGTGCGCGGCGAGCGCCTTTCTCGCGCTCGGCTACACCTTCCGCCACGGCGAGCTGGTGCGCGTGGGCATCCTCATCGACCGGCTGCCGCCCGCCGTGCGCCGCCGCGCCGAGTTCGGCGCGCTCAGCCTGGCGGTGCTCGTCGTCGGCTACATCGTGTGGGCGGCGGCGACGTTCGTCTACGAGAGCTGGGCCTTCGACGAGGTCGCGCAGGGCCTGATCCGCATCCCGATCTGGATCCCGCAGCTGAGCTTCGTCTTCGGCGCGGCGATCTTCTTCATCGCGGTGCTGGACGAGTTCGTCGTGCTCGCCGCCGGCGGCACGCCCGCCTACCGGCGCGCCGAGGAGCTGCACCGCGCAGGGACCAACCTGGAAGAGGCGCCCTGATGGGCACGCTCGCGGTCGCCGCGCTGCTGCTCGCCATCCTGCTGGTGCTGCTCGCGGGCGGACTGTGGATCGCGATGGCGATGAGCGTGGTCGCCTGGGTCGGCCTGCAGTTCTTCACCACCAGCCCGCCCGAAGTGAACCTGTTCCAGGCGTTCTGGGGCTCGAACGCCTCCTGGACGCTCGCCGCGCTGCCGATGTTCGTGTGGATGGGCGAGATCCTGTTCCGCACGCGCCTGTCGGAGGAAATGTTCAAGGGCCTCTCGCCCTGGCTCGGCTGGCTCCCGGGGCGCCTGATGCACGTCAACATCTTCGGCTGCGCCATCTTCGCCGCGGTGTGCGGCTCGTCGGCCGCCACCTGCGCCACCATCGGCAAGGTGGCGCTGCCCGAGCTCTCCAAGCGCGGCTACGACGAGAAGACCAGCCTCGGCTCGCTGTGCGGCGCCGGGACGCTCGGACTCCTCATCCCGCCCTCCATCATCATGATCGTGTACGCGGTGGCGGCCGAAGTGTCGATCCTGAAGATGTTCCTCGCCGGGGTGTTCCCGGGCGTGCTGCTGGTGGCCCTCTTTTCCGGCTACATCGTGGCCTGGGCCCTGCTCAATCCGGACAAGACGCCCACCGCGGTGGAGAAAATGAGCCTCGGCGAGCGCGTGCGCCGCGCGAAGAACCTCATCCCCTGCCTGGTGCTGATCTTCTTCATCATGGGCGTGATGTTCACGGGCGTGGCCACCGCCACCGAGGCCGCGGCCTTCGGCGTGCTCGGGGCGCTGGGCATCGCGTGGTGGAGCGGCTCGCTCACGCGCCAGAGCTTCGTCACCAGCCTGATGGGCGCGACGCGCCTGTCGTGCATGATCCTCTTCATCCTCGCCGGAGCCTCGTTCCTCAGCTCCTGCATGGCGTTCACCGGCATCCCGCGCGCGCTCGCCGAGTGGGTGGCGGCCTCGCAGTTCAGCCCCTACGCGCTGATCCTCGTGCTCGCCGTGATCTACATCCTGATGGGCATGGCGATGGACGGCATCTCGATGATCGTGCTTACCACCTCGATCGTGCTGCCGATGATCGAGGCCACGGGGTTCGACCTCATCTGGTTCGGCATCTTCATCGTGCTGCTGGTCGAGATCGGCCAGATCACCCCGCCCGTGGGCTTCAACCTGTTCGTGCTGCAGA
>JBFFZT010000093.1:0-6579 GCA_041568535.1 Burkholderiales bacterium
CCTCTAGGCGACGCAGCGCAATGACTGCCTGTACTGCGTGGTGCAGCACGAGGGCGTCTCCAACATGCTCGGCATCACCAACGAGAAGATCGCCGACCTGGACGGCGACAAGTACAAGAAGAGCCCGCACTTCACCGAGGGCGAGAAGGCGCTGCTGGATCTCACGGTGCAGATCGGGGTGGACGCGAACCGCGTGTCCAAGGAGCTGTGGACGCGGCTGAAGAAACACTGGAGCGAGCCGCAGATCGTCGACGCGGTGTTCGTCATCACCATCTACATCGCGGTGTCCAAGTTCGGCGACGCGCTCGGCGTGCAGCTCGAGCCGATGTTCGACGGCGTGAAGCCGATCCTGCACGTGGCGCACCACTGAGCATGTCCGACATCGAGGTGTTCACGGGACCCGGCTGCGCGTTCTGCGAGTCGGCCAAGGCCCTGCTTCGCGAGCGCGGGCTGGCGTTCCGGGAGCGCGACGTCGGCGATCCGGCGGTGCTGGCGGAGTTCCGGGCGCGGCTGCCCCGGGTGCGGGCAATCCCGCAGATCTTCATCGACGGCGAGCACGTCGGCGGGCTGGAGGACCTGCAGCTCCGGCTGCGGTGAGCCGCGGCGGGCCGGCCTGATTTAGACTGCGGGCTCCTGGGAGGAGACCCGCATGGCCATCCGCAATTTCACCGAGAAGAACCTCACCGCCGAGGTCCTGAAGCGCGTCGGGAAGGCGCCCGACAAGAGGACGCGCCAGATCATGCAGAGCCTGGTGAAGCACCTGCACGCTTTCGTGCGCGAGGTGCGCCCGACGCAGGAGGAGTGGTTCCAGGGCATTCAGTTCCTGACCAAGACCGGGCACATGTGCGACGACAAGCGCCAGGAGTTCATCCTCATGTCGGACACGCTCGGCGTGTCGATGCTGGTGGACTTCATCAACTACGGCAAGGCGAAGGGCAAGCTCGCCGCCACCGAGTCCACGGTGCTCGGGCCCTTTTTCGTCGAGGGCGCGCCCGAGATGCCGCTCGGCGCGAGCATCGCCAGGCCCGGCACGCCCGGCGAGACCTGCGCGGTCAGCGGCACGGTGAAGGACCTGAAGGGCAAGCCGATCGCCGGCGCGACGCTCGACATCTGGGAAGGCGGCGCCGACGGCCTGTACGACGTGCAGAAGCCCGACGGCACGAACCTGCGCGCGCGCTTCCGTTCCGATGCGGAAGGGCGCTTTCACTTCAAGTGCATCACGCCGGTGAGCTACCCGGTGCCGCACGACGGGCCGGTGGGCCAGATGCTGGTGGCCTGCGGCCGCCATCCAATGCGCCCGGGCCATCTGCATTTCATCATCGAAGCGCCCGGGTTCGACAAGCTGACCACGCACCTGTTCACGAAAGGCGACAAGTACCTCGATTCGGACGCCGTGTTCGGCGTCAAGGACTCGCTGATCGTCGACTTCAGGAAGAAGAACGCCGCGGGCGAGTCGACTTGCCGCTACGACTTCGTGCTCAAGCCGGCGAAGGCGCCGAAAGCCCGCGCGCGGGCGTGATCGAGCGCTTCGTCGCCGAGTGCGCGGCGCTCGCCGCCGCCGCCCCCACGCCGTCCGACGCGGTGGCCGCGATCGCGCCCGGCATGCGCCGGCTCGCCCTCGAGGGCCGCGCGCTGCTCAAGCCCGAGCACCTGCGCTCGGATCCCGCACACTACACGCGCAACCTCCTGCACGCGGCGCGCGACGGCAGCCTGTCGCTGTTTGCGCTGGTCTGGCTGCCCGGCCAGTGGACGCCGATCCACGACCACGGCACCTGGGGCGTGGTCGGGGTGGTCGAAGGCACGCTCGTCGAGCAGGGCTACATGCGCCAGGACGCGAATCCGCACGAGGCGCGCGACCATGGCATACGGCTGGTGCGCGGCGGCCTGGTGCTGCTCGCGCCCGGAGCGGTGTCGACCTTCGTGCCCAATCCCGACCACATCCACCAGACCGGCGCGCCCGAGGGCGAGCCGCGCGTGGTCAGCCTGCACCTATACGGGCGCATGCTGTCGAGCTTTCACGTCTACGACGTGGGCGCCGGCTCGCGCCGGCTCATCGACGCGCCGCACAGCGAAAGTTGAGGTAGGCGGCTTTCAGGCCGCGGCGTTGATCGACCAGTACATCGCGTAAAGCGTACCGGTGACCAGCGCGGCGGTCAGTGTGCCGAGCGTCAGACGGCGGGCCAGCGGGCCGCGCTGCTCGCGCAGCTGCGCTTCGCGCACCATTTCCTCGGCGCAGCAGCCTGGCCGGCGCGAGAGCACGAAGCTCCACAGGCTGGCGGCGACCAGTCCGGCGACGCCGGCATAGGACAGGAACGCCGCCAGCGGCGGCGCAAGCCCGACGAGCGCGATCCAGTTCGTCACGATGGCGAAGGCGGCGCTCGCCGCGCCGAGCCGGAACGGACCGGGCTGATTGCGCAGCCGCCCGTTGCGCCAGAGCAGCCATACGCTCACTCCCATGAACAGCGCATACACGGGGATCAGGACGTCATGTCGGGCGAGGCTGCCTGCGCCGATCGCACCCAGCGCGGCCAGCACCGCCGGCAGGCCGGCGCAGGCGAGCCAGGCGAATACGGCCACCGCCACGGCGGCGAGCTCCTTGCCGAAGTCCAGCGTCGCGCGGGCGAGGGGCACCGGCGCCGCGGCGACCGCCGTCAGCGGCTTCGCCGCGCGCAGCGCGACCGAATGGGCGTTGAACAGGCGCGCCACCTCGCGCGTCTTGTCGCTCGAGCTGAGGCCGAAGTAATCCAGCTCGCGCAGGCGCTCGACGTCTGCGAAGCCGACCCGGCGCAGCATGTCGAGGTAGCGTTCCTCCTCGACCGCGCCGACCACGCACTCGGCCCACATCTGCGGGTCCTGCCGGTAGCGCTCCGCGACCTTGCGCGCGAGGGCGATATCCGCGAGCTGCAGTCGCCCGCCGGGCCTGATCACGCGGAAGATCTCGGCGAGCGCGCGCGCCTTGTCGGGAATCAGGTTGAGCACGCCGTTGCTGGTGACCACGTCCACCGACGCATCCGGCAGCGGGATCTGCTCGGCTTCCCCCGCGAGCACCTGGACGTTGGCGAAGCCCGCGGCCGCGGCGCACGCCTCGAGCTTGGCGCGCATGTCGGGGTTCATGTCGAGGGCGATCACCTGGCCGTGCGGGCCGACCAGGCGCGCGCAGATCAGCGCGTCGGTACCGGAGCCCGAGCCGACGTCGAGCACGCGGTCGCCCTCGCGAATGACGTCCGCGGCGAACGGATAGCCCACGCCGGCGAACGATTCCACGGCGGGCGCGGGCAGCGGCGCGAGCAGGTTGTCCGGGTAGCCGAGCGCGGCGCAGGCCGCGCGCCCCACCGGAAAGTGGTAGCCGCGCTCCGGCGCGCCGGCCACCGCGGTGTACATGTCGAGCACCGCGCGCCGGATCGCCTCCCGCTTGTGGCTGACGATGGCAACCATGGCTGCCCCTGCCCGTGCGCGCGGCTCAGTAGTTCTTGAGCAGCGCCTTCACGCGCTTGCTCATCCCGGGCGAGGCCGGCTCTTCGCGCAGCGCGCTCACTTTGCTCTTCAGCAGCCGCTCGAATTCCATGCGCGAGAAGCAGCTCTTGCAGGTGTGGAGATGCCCCCGCATCGCTTCGCGGTCCTCGTCGCCGAGTTCCCGGTCGATGTACGCCAGAATCTGGCGCAACGCTTGCTCGCAATCGATTTGTCGCTTGCTCATCTGCTTTCACCTCTGGATTTCGGTAGTGCGGTCTGCGATGCGTCCGTCTGCTCCGGGCCGGGTGGCATCGCGCGTTTCAATCCGTACGCGCCGGCCTGGTCCCACAGGGCCTTCTGCAAAGCGCTGCGCGCGCGCGCGAGCCGGGAGCGCACCGTGCCGACGGGCACGCCCAGCGTCTCGGCGATCTCGCCGTAGCTGAATTCCTCGAGGTCCGACAGCACCACGATGACGCGGTGGTGCTCGGGCAATGCCGCCAGCGCGCGCTCCAGGTCCTCGCGCAGCAGCTTGTCGAGAAACTCCTGCTCGGGATTGCCGAACCACAGCAGGAACGGTTGGTGCATCTGCTCGAACAGCGAGAACTCCAGCGTTTCGCCGCCGTCTTCCGCCTCGACATCGAGGGATTCGGTCCGCGGTCGTGCCTGCGCACGCCGCCGATCGCTGATGAACGTGTTGTTGAGAATGCGGAACATCCACGCACGGCACGCCGCCTCGCACTCCAGCGTATCGAGGGCACGCAGCGCGCGCACCACCGTATCGGCCACCAGGTCCTCGGCCTCGGCGTCGTTGCCAGTGAGCCGACGGGCGACACCCTGCAGGGGGCCAAGCAGCTCAAGCAATTGTTTTTCAAAGAATTCCCTGCTGACCGCCATGTTCTCTCCCACCCCCAAGACGCATCGCGCGGCGATTCGGTTCCATGCGGAACCGTGGCGCTGTCCGCCGCGTCCTTGGCCCGGACGGCGCGTCGGGTTGCGGCCGCGCCGCCCCACAAACAGGAGAGGAGGACGGAATCATGAACAGTGTACTTGCCGCCGCCGAAGTCGCCGGTCCGTTTTCGCTGCCCGCCTGGCGCAGCGTGTCGATTGCAGCCGAGCCGGGCCTCATGGTGTGGGTGCACGGTGGCGTCCTGTGCCTGGGTGCGGGCGAGGGCGCCGCGCCGCGCGTCCTGAGCGCCGGCGATTGCTTCGTCGCGCGGCGCGCCGAGTCGATCGACCTAAAGGCCTACACGAACGCCGAGCTGCGCATCGAGTGGCCGGACGCGCTGGATGAGCGCCTGTCGCCAGGGCTCGAGCCGATCGAATGGATTCCCGAGCCGCGGCGCGCGGCGATGGAACCGGTCGCGCACACCCTGCGTCCTTGAGCCGGACGGCGGCACCAAGCCGGCGTTCCGTATCAACCGACACTACGACATGAGGGAGAACACGCACATGAGCACCGTTACCTTGGACCAGCCGCGCAGGCTCGACATCGCTGCGCTCGAGCAGAAAGTGAAAGCGATGTATCGCAGCGTGGCGCTCGAGCCGCACGCCGAGTACCACTTCGAAATGGGCCGCGCCATGGCCGAGCGCCTGGGCTATGCGGCCGCGGACCTCGACGCCGTGCCGCAGGCCGCGATCGAGTCCTTCGCCGGCGTAGGCTACTACTTCGACCTCGCCGAGCTCGCCCCCGGCCACCGCGTCGTCGATCTGGGCAGCGGCTCGGGCCTGGACAGCTTCGTCGCCGCGCTAAAGGTCGGCGCCGCGGGCAGCGTGATCGGTATCGACATGACCGACGAGCAGCTCGCCAAGGCCGAAAGCCTGCGCGTCGCGGCCGGCTTTGCGCAGGCTTCGTATCGCAAGGCCTACATCGAATCGACCGGGCTCGCCTCCGGCATCTGCGACGTCGTAATCAGCAACGGCGTGGTCAACCTCGCGCCGGACAAGCAGGCGGTGTTCCGGGAGGCGGCGCGCCTGCTCAAGTCGGGCGGGCGTCTCGCCCTCGCGGACATCGTCACCGAAGTGCAGCTGCCCGAAGGGATCACCTGCAACGCCACCTTGTGGGCGGCGTGCATCGGCGGTGCGCTGCAGGTGGACGACTACGTTGCCAGGATCGAAGCGGCCGGCCTGCGCGTCGTCGCGCTGCGCGACAACCCGCAGTACCGCTTCATTTCCGAGAACGCGCAGGGCGCCACACGCAAGTTCGGCGTGAAGAGCGTGTCGCTCGCGGCGGTCAAGGCGTAGGCGCCGGGACATGACCAGGGCAAGCCCGGGCTTCGGCGCGCGGTGCTGGCTGCGGCTCGCCGTACTCGCCGCCGCCGCGCTCGGACTGAACGCGGCGGGCGGCTGGGCGACCGCCCTGTGCGATCTGCGCGAGTGGATCGCGCAGGACGGGCTGCTCTCCATCGTGGTGTGCGGCGTCACGGCGATCTACGTCGTTGCCATGGCGCTGCCTTTCGTCCCAGGCATCGAGATCGGCCTTGCCCTGATGATCGTGCTCGGCGCCCCCGGCGTCGTGCTGGTGTACGCCAGCACGCAGGTGGCGCTGGTCATCAGCTTCCTCGTCGGTCGCCTGGTGCCGCGCTCGGCGCTCGCGCGCGCGTTCGCGGCACTGGGCATGGAGCGCGCGCGCCGACTGGTGGCGGAGATGGACGGGGCGGGAGTCGACGCGCTCGCGTCGCCGCGCTGGGCGCGCATGCTGCTGCGCCGGCCGTGCCTCGCCCTCGCCGCGCTGCTCAACCTGCCGGGCAACGCCGTGATCGGCGGGGCGGGCGGCATCGGGATGCTCGCCGGCGCGAGCCGCCTGCTGTCTTTCCCGCGCTACGTGCTGCTGATTGCGGCAGCAACGACGCCGGTGCCGCTCGTGCTCCTGCTCGGCGGGCAGCTCTAGCCCCACACCTCGCGCGCCGTTTCCACGATCAGAGCGAGCTTGCGCCACTGGTCGTCCTGCGACAGGGCGTTGCCGTGGTGCGTGCTGGAGAAGCCGCACTGCGGCGACAGGCACAGATTCTCCAGCGGCACGAACTTCGCGGCTTCCGCGATGCGCCGCTTCAGCATCGCCTTGTCCTCGATCTCGCCGACCTTGGTGGTGACGAGCCCGAGCACGACCTTCTTGCCTTTCGGCAGGGC
>JBFFZT010000094.1:0-6571 GCA_041568535.1 Burkholderiales bacterium
CTTCTCCTCGGCGGTCTGGATGCGCTGCTTCCAGGTCGGCTGCGCTTCCGGCGGGAAGCGGCTCGTGGTATCGGCGAGGACCAGCGTCTTGAACACGCCCGGGTACTTCAGCGCGAAGGTCTGCCCGATCATGCCGCCCATGGAAAGCCCGCAGTAGTGTGCGTTCTTCACCTTGAGCTGATTGAGCAGCGCCTTCAGGTCGTCGGCAAGCTGTTCCAGCGTGTACTCGCCCTTGGGCGCCCCGCTCGCGCCGTGCCCGCGCGTGTCGTAGGCGAGGATGCGGTACTTGTCTTTCAGCGCCGCGATCTGCGGGTCCCACATGCGCACGCTGCACGCGAGCGAGTGGCTGAGGACGAGCCACGGCGCGCCTTCCTTGCCGTGCAGCTCGTAACTGGTTTCGATGCCGTTCGTTTTAGCTTTCATGCGCTCCCCACGATGAGTGGAATCAACATTTCGTCCGCGCTCGCGCCGCCGTGGTGGCCGACGTGGCGGTGGCGCGGCTCGCCCGGCGTCCAGTCCTTGACCGTCGCGGTGCCGTGCATCAGCAGCGCCACCTCGCCGACGCGCTCGGCGATGCGCGGGTGCGCGTCGCCGCGTCCGAACCAGCCTTCCTCCACCAGCTCGGCGCTCGCGCAGACGCGTGCGCGCTCTCCAAGCCAGTCCCGCGCGCGCTCGGTGAATTCACGCACGCGTCCCTCCTGCACGTGGCAGAAGGCGATGCGGCTCTCGCCGCACAGAGGATAGCGCAGCAGCGCCGACAAGCCCGGCGCGTCAGCGAAATCGAGCGCGTCGGCGCCGACGCTGTCGACGAAGCCGTGGTCGGCGGTCGCCACCACCAGGGTGTCGGTGCCCGCGAGGCGCGCCAGCAGCTCGCCGAAGGCGGCGTCGACGGCGCCGAAGTGCGCGCGCGCCTCGGCGCTGGCGTTGCCGTAGCGGTGCGACAGCGCGTCGAACTCCGGCCAGTAGGCGTAGACGAACTTCGGCGCGCTCGAGGATTTCACCGCGGCCACGGTCTCCGCGATCAGGCCGTCGAGCTTGTCGTACGCACGCCGCGCGGCGCCCCCGCAGTGATGCACGTTGTAGGTCGAGTCGATGATCGGCCGGTACGAGACCACGGTGGTCGGCCGCGCGAGGCCGTCGAAGAAGGTGCCGGCGCGGTACAGGCGCGCGGGCGCGATGTCGAGCGCCGCCTTCTCGCCGCGGCGCTGGTAGGGCAGCGGCGCGCCGACGCAGCCCGCTTCGCCGAACAGCGTCCACCAGCCGGTGAGCCCGTGCTCGAGCGGCGCCCAGCCGGTGTACGAGGTGGTGATGGCGCTCGCGGTGGTCGAAGGGAACACCGAGGTGATCGCGCCCCGGCGCCGCGCGTGCAGCGCGCCGCCGGCGCCGGCGCGCGCAAGGTAGTTGTCGCCCAGGCCGTCGATGATCAGCAGGACGAGGTTGCGCGCCGCGGCGAGCGCGCCCGGCGGCAGCGCGGCGAGCGGCGCGTGGCGCGGCGCGCCGCCGCAGGCCTCGACGATCGAAGCGATGAGGTTTGCGAGACCGCCGCCCGCGTAATCCGGCCGCATCATCGGCTTCGCATTCTAAGCGCCACGGCCGCAGGCGGCGTGCGCCGCGTGATAAACTTCCCGCCCGTTTCGAGAGGTTCGTCCCATGCGGCTCGAAGTCCACGTGCACGCCGACATCCCCATCCTCGAGGGGGTCTCCCGCAAGCAGATCGAGCAGGCGCTCGCGCCCTGGCTCGAGTACCTCGACGCCGAGGCGCTCGCTGACGTGAAGAGCCTGGAAGCCGACGAGCCCGGCCTGCGCTTCGACGACAAGGAGCTGATGCTGCTGGTGTGCTGGACCGGCGAGATCGGCCGCAGCTTCTATGCCGCGCTCGACGCTTCGCTCGAGAACCTCGGGCCGTACTGCTACGAGGCGGTCGAGGTCGACCTCACCCTGTATCACGAGAACGGCGACCAGGAAGCGAAGCTGCTCTTTGTCGGCCCGACCGCGCAGTCGATCCACGAGGCGCAGCGCCGCTGCATGATCGAGGACATCACCGCGGTCCTCGAGCGCCAGTTCGACAAGGAGCGCATCGCCGAGGTCTCCACCCTGGTCAACCAGCTGTTCGATCGCGACTGGAAGGACAAGGCCTCCGGCGAGAAGCCGCAGCAGCAGGAGCGCGCGTTCGAGTACGCGACGCGCCCGTCGCGCAAGAACCTGCACTAGGTAGTGGCGGCGCCGCGCTTCACCCAGGACACGTAGTGTCCGCTCCCAAATATCCCGGCTTCGACACGCTCGCGCTGCACGCCGGGCAGTCGCCCGATGCGACCACCGGCGCGCGCGCGGTGCCGATCTACGCCACCACCTCGTACGTGTTCCGCGACTCGGAGCACGCGGCCTCGCTGTTCAACATGGAGCGCGCCGGCCACGTGTACTCGCGCATCTCCAACCCCACGGTGGCGGTGCTGGAGGAAAGGATGGCCGCGCTCGAAGGCGGCGTCGGCGCCATCGCCACCGCCTCGGGCCAGGCGGCGCTGCACCTCGCGGTGGCGACGCTCATGGACGCGGGCAGCCACATCGTCGCCTCCAATTCGCTCTACGGCGGCTCGCACAACCTGCTCGGCTACACGCTGAAGCGCTTCGGCATCGAGACGACGTTCGTCGCCCCCGGCACGGCGGAGAACTTCCGCAAGGCGATCCGGCCCAGCACGCGGCTGCTGTTCGGCGAGACGCTCGGCAACCCCGGGCTCGAGGTGCTCGACATCCCGGCGGTGGCGCAGGTGGCCCATGAGGCGGGCCTGCCGCTGCTCATCGACGCGACCTTCACCACGCCGTACCTGATGCAGCCGTTCGCGCACGGCGCGGACCTGCTGTACCACTCGGCCACCAAGTTCCTCGGCGGGCACGGCGTGGCGATCGGCGGCGTGCTGGTCGACTCGGGGCGCTTCGACTGGGAGCAGAGCGGCAAATTCCCGCAGCTCACCGCGCCCTACGCGGGCTTTCACAACATGGATTTCGAGGAGGAGTCGGGCACGCGCGCGTTCCTGCTGCGCGCGCGGCGCGAGGGCCTGCGGGACTTCGGCGCCTGCATGGCGCCGATGACCGCGTTCCACATCCTGCAGGGCATCGAGACGCTGCATCTGCGCATGCCGCGGCATGTCGAAAGCACGCGCAGGATCGTGCAGTTCCTCGCATCGCAGGCGGCCGTGGACAAGGTCCTGTACCCGGAGCTCCCGGGGCACCCCGACCACGCGCTGGCGAAGAAGCTCCTGCCCAAGGGCTGCGGCGCCGTGTTCTCCTTCGACCTGAAGAGCGGGCGCGAAGGGGGCAAGCGCTTCATCGAATCCTTGCGCGTGTTCTCGCACCTCGCCAACGTCGGCGACGCGAAGTCGCTCGTCATCCACCCGGCGAGCACCACGCACTACCGCATGAGCGACGCCGACCTCTTGAAGGCGGGCATCGGGCCGGGCACGGTGCGCCTGTCGATCGGGCTCGAAGACGCCGAGGACCTGGTCGAGGACCTTGCGCGCGGCTTGCGCGCCGCCCAGAAGTGAATTTCACCGTCGACGGCAGGCAGGCGTTCGCCTACACGGCGGCGCACGCGCTCGACCCGGCCAAGCCGACGGTGGTGTTCGCGCACGGCGCGGGGCTCGATCACTCCATCTTCGGCTTGCAGAGTCGCTACTTCGGCTATCACGGCCGCAATGTCCTCGCGCTCGATTTCCCGGCGCACGGGCGCTCCGCGGGCCCGCCGCTCGGCACCGTGCCCGAAATGGCCGACTGGGTCGCGCGGCTGCTCGATGCCGCGAAAGTGCAGAAGGCGAGCCTGGTGGGCCATTCGATGGGCTCGCTCGTCGCGCTGGAGTTCGCGGCGCGCCACCCGCAGCGCATCGAGAGAATTGCGGCGCTCGGCACCGCCTACCCGATGAGAGTGTCGGACGCGTTCCTGAGTGCGGCGAAGGAGAATCGCCAGGATGCGTACGACATGCACACCATCTGGGGCCACGCGCCGCAGGTGCCGCTCGGCCGCGATCCCAATCCCGGGATGTGGATGTACGGCGACACGCTCGCGCGCCTCGCGCGCCTCGCGCCCGGCGTGCTCTACAGCGACCTCAGGGCCTGCCACGAGTACGCGGGCGGCGAGGCTGCGGCGGCCAAGGTGAACTGCCCCATGCTCTTCATCCTCGGGCGCCGCGACCAGATGACCGCGGCGAAAGCCGGGCTCGCCTTCGCGCAGAAGGTGCCCGGCGCGCAAGTGGTGCAGATCGCGCCCTCCGGGCATTCGCTGATGGCCGAGTCGCCCGACGCGGTGCTCGACGCGCTCGCCGCCTTCCTCGCCTAGCCTTCCCAGCGTGCCGTGCGCACGGCGGCGATGATCAGTCCGCCGAACAGCACGATGCCGCCCGCGATCACCGCGAACACCGCCCAGAGCGGCCCGCCGAGCGCCACCGCGAGCGCGCCGGCCAGCACCACGAAGATGAGCCGCACCGTGCCCGCGAGCACCGGCAGCACCATGCGCCCCGCGCCCTGTGAGGCGAAGTACAGCGCCATGCCGGCGCCGAACAGCACGTAGAACGGCGCGACGATCCTGAGGTACAGGCTCCCGGTGGCGAGCACCGCGGGGTCGTCGCTGAAGATGCGGATCCACACGCCTGGGAACACCGCGACCGTGACGCCGATGGCGAGCGAGATGCCGGCGGCGATCGCCGTCCCGGTCCAGGCGATGCGCTTCGCCTGCGCGCCGCGCCCGGCCCCGACGTTGGTGCCGACCATGACGACGAGCGCCTGGCCGATGGCGAACACGAGCGGGATCTGCAGCAGCTCCAGGCGCACGCCGACGCCGTAGCCGGCGAGCGCCGCGGTGCCGAAGCTGCCGACGAAGCCGGTGAGGATCACCGCGGTGAGCACCGTCTGCAGCGCGCCGACCGAGGACACCGCGCCGACGCGCAGGATCTCGCGGAACACGCGCCACTCGAGGCGCCAGTGCGCGCGCAGCGGGCGCAGGCCCTCGCGCCACACCACCGTCCCCATGATGAGGCTCGCGACCAGAAACGCGGCGATATACGCGAGCGCCGCGCCGGTGATGCCCAGGCGCGGGAACGGCCCCCAGCCGAGCGTGAGCGCCCCCGAGAGCGGGATCTGCACCAGCGCCGCGGCCGCGAGCGCGGCGGCGGGCGCGAGCGTGTTGCCGCTGCCGCGCAGCACGCTCGCCAGCGTGTTGGCGAGCCATACGGCGACCGCGCCGGCAAACAGGGCATGCGAGTAGTCGAGCGCCTGCGCGAGTGCCGCGCCCTCGCCGCCGAGCACGCCATAGAGCCCGTCGCCGAAGGCAACGAGCAGCGCCGTGAACACGAGTCCCCCGCCCAGCGCGATGACGAGCGCATGCGCGACGAGCTGCCGCGCCGCATCCTCGCGTCCGCCGCCCAGCGCGCGCGCGAGCGCCGAGGACACGCCGCCGCCCATGGCGCCCGCCGAGAGCATCTGCATCAGCATCACCAGCGGGAACACCAGCGCGAGCCCGGCGAGCGCCGCGGTGCCGAGCTGGCCGACGAAGTAGGTGTCGGCGATCGACACCGCGGTCTGGAACAGCGCGAGCAGCGCCCCGGGCGCGGCGAGGCGCGCGAGCGTCGGGATCACGGGGCCGTCGAGGAGGCGCTGCGCGCGCGCGGTGCTCACGCGCGGAGCCTATCGTAAGATTCTCCCGGCATGCTCGGCGCTTTCACATTGCTCCTCGTGTTCCAGCTGGTCGGCGAAGTGCTGGTGCTGGTCACCGGCCTGCCGGTGCCGGGTCCGGTGGTGGGGATGCTGCTGCTGTTCCTGTCGCTCGCCGCGCGCGGCGGTGCGCCGCAATGGCTGCGCGACACCTGCCAGGGCATGCTCGCGCACCTGTCGCTGCTGTTCGTGCCCGCCGGGGTCGGCGTGCTGCTGCACTTCCAGCGCCTGGGCGCGGAATGGCTGCCGATCAGCGTGGCGCTGGTGGCGAGCACCGTGATCACCATCGGCGTGACCGCGCTGGTCATGCGGGCGCTGCAGAAATGAGCGGACGCTTCGCCGACATCTGGGTGTATCTCTCGGCCTCGCCGCTGCTGTGGCTCACGGCGACGCTGCTCGCCTACCAGGGCGCGTTCTGGCTCTACCGCAAGGCGCACATGAACCCGCTCGCCAACCCGGTGGCGATCGCGGTGGCGGCGCTGGTGGCGCTGCTGTGGTTCACCGATACGCCCTACCCGGTGTACTTCGAGGGCGCGCAGTTCGTGCATTTCCTGCTCGGCACGGCGACGGTGGCGCTCGCCGTGCCGCTGTACGCCAACTTCGCGACGCTCAAGCGCAACCTGCTGCCGCTCGGCGGCGCGCTGCTCGCCGGCTCGGTGGTCGCGGCGGTTTCGGCCGTGGGCATCGGCTGGGCGCTCGGCGCGAGCCGCGAGACGCTGCTGTCGCTCGCGCCGAAGTCCGCGACCGCGCCGATCGCGATGGGCGTGGCCGAGAAGCTGGGAGGGCTGCCCTCGCTCACCGCGGTGCTGGTGGTGACCACCGGCATCCTGGGGGCGGTGCTCGCGCGCGGCACGCTGAACGCGCTGCGCATCGA
>JBFFZT010000095.1:0-6565 GCA_041568535.1 Burkholderiales bacterium
CACCACGATGTCCTCGGACACGCTGCAGAACCTGGCGCAGGCGCTGTTCATCCTGCCGTTCTTCCTGTTCTCGGCGACCGCCGGCCAGATCGCTGACAAGTACGAGAAGTCCACGCTCATCACCATTACGGTGGCGATCGAGCTCGCGGTGATGGGGCTCGGCGCCGTGGGCCTCTTTCTGCAGAACCTGACGCTGCTCCTCGCCGCCCTGTTTCTCGGCGGGGTGCAGTCTGCGCTCTTCGGCCCGGTGAAGTACGCCATCCTGCCGCAGCACCTGAACGAGACCGAGATCGTCGGCGGCAATGGGATGGTGGAGATGGGCACCTCCATCGCCATCCTGCTCGGCATGGTCTACGGCGGGTGGATGATCACGCAGCCGGGCTGGGGCGTGGCCGGGGTCGCCGTCTCGGCGATGGCGTTCTCCGCCGCCGGCATCGTCATTTCCCGCTTCATCCCGCGCTCGCCCGCCCCGTCGCCCGAACTGCGCATCAACTGGAACCCGGCGACCGAGACCTGGCGCAATCTCAAGTTCGCCGCGCAGAACCGCACGGTCTGGAACGCGATCCTCGGCATCTCGTGGTTCTGGTTCTACGGCGCCATGTTCATCACCCAGTTCCCGAACCTCTCGAAGAACGTGCTCGGCGCGGCCGAGCACGTGGTGACGCTGCTGCTGATCGTGTTTTCGGTGGGCATCGGCGTGGGCTCGCTGCTGTGCGAGCGGCTCTCGGGCCGCAAAGTCGAGATCGGCCTGGTGCCGTTCGGCTCCATCGGCCTCACGCTGTTCGGCATCGACCTGTGGCTGGCGGCCGAGGGGCACGCGCCGCACGGCGCGCAGACGCTCGCCGAGTTCGTGCGCGATCCGACGCACTGGCGCATGCTCGTCGACCTGCTGCTGATCGGCATGTTCGGCGGCTTCTACATCGTGCCGCTCTACGCGCTGGTGCAGACCAGAAGCGACCCGGCGCACCGCTCGCGGATCATCGCGGGCAACAACATCCTGAACGCCGCTTTCATCGTCGCGGCGGCGGGCATCGCCATCGGCCTGTTCGGCGCGGGGCTGACGATCCCGCAGCTGATCCTCGTCACGGCGCTGCTCAACGCCGTGGTCGCGGTGTACATCTACCTGCTGGTGCCCGAGTTCCTGATGCGCTTCCTCGTCTGGATACTCGTGCACTCGGTGTACCGGCTGGACAAGGCGGGCCTGGAGCGCATCCCCGACGAGGGCGGCGCGCTGATCGTCGCCAACCACGTGAGCTTCGTCGATGCGCTGGTCATCGCTGCCGCGGTGCGCCGCCCGGTGCGCTTCGTCATGGATCACCGCATCTTCGCTCTGCCGGTGCTGAGGTTCGTATTCCGCACCGGCAAGGCCATTCCCATCGCCTCCGCCAAAGAGGACCCGGAGATGATGGAGCGCGCGTTCGCCCAAGTGGCGCAGGCGCTGCGCGCGGGCGATGTGGTCTGCATCTTCCCCGAGGGGCGGATCACGGAAAGCGGCGAGATCGCGCCGTTCCGCCCGGGCGTGAAGCGCATCCTCGAGGAGACGCCGGTACCCGTGGTGCCGGTCGCCCTGCGCGGGCTGTGGGGGTCGTTCTTTTCGCGCGAGGGCGGCGCGGCGATGACGCGCCCCTGGCGCATGCGGCCGTTCGCGCGCATCGGCCTTGCCGTGGGCGAGCCGGTCGCGGCGGCGGCGGCGACGCCGGAAGGGCTGCAGGCGACGGTGCAGGCGTTGCGCGGGGACTGGCGCTAGGCGAAGCGCGCGCCCGTCAGCTCAGCAGCGTAGCATCGGGCGCTATATACTTCGCCGCGATCTGAAAGGGAGATAGGAGAGGCGCGCACATGCCCCGCACCGGCAAGGCCGTGGTCTGCCGCGAACTGAACAAGCCCGTAGTCGTCGAGCAGGTGAGCGTCGACGCGCCCAAGCGCGGCGAGGTGATGGTGAAGATCGCCGCCTGCGGCGTGTGCCACTCGGATCTCTCGGCGACCAACGGCACCATCGCGCTGCCGCCGCCGCTGGTGCTCGGCCACGAGGGCGCGGGCGAAGTGCTCGAGGTGGGCGAGGGCGTGACGGCCTTCGCCGTGGGCGATCACGTCGTCTCGTCCTTCATCTACATGTGCGGCAAGTGCCGCTTCTGCGCCGCGGGTCGTCCGGTGCTGTGCCTGGAGCAGGGCAAGGCGCTGACCACGCCGCCCGAAGGCACGCCGCGGGTGAAGGACGCCGCGGGCAAGCCGCTCGGCATCTTCTCGGGCTGCGGCGTGATGGCCGAGTACGCCACGCTCTCGGTCGACAACCTCGTCAAGATCGACCCGAAGGTCCCGCTCGATCGCGCCGCGCTGGTGGGCTGCGCGGTGACCACCGGGGTGGGCGCGGTGTTCAACACCGCCAGGGTGGAGCCGGGAGCGAGCGTCGCCGTATTCGGCTGCGGCGGCGTCGGCCTGAACGTGGTGCAGGGCGCGGCCATCGCCGGGGCCGAGCGCATCATCGCCATCGACACGCTGCAGGAAAAGCTCGACATGGCCAAGCGCTTCGGCGCCACCGACACGATCCTCGCCCGGCAGGGCGAGGACACGGCCAAGGCGCTCAAGAAGCTCACCGGCGGCGGGCCGGACTACGCCTTCGAGTGCGTGGGCGCGGGCGCGCTCGCCGAGACCGCGTATCGCGCTATCCGTCGCGGCGGCAAGGCGGTGATCGTCGGCGTGGCGCGGCCGACCGATTCGGCCGCGTTCAAGCCGATGACCATGGTGTTCGAGGAAAAGAGCCTGCAGGGCAGCTATTTCGGCTCGTCGGTGCCGCGGATCGATTTTCCGCGGATGCTCCAGCTCTACATGGCGGGGCGCCTGAAGCTCGACGAGCTGATCACGCACCGCTACAAGATTGACGAAGCGCCGCAGGCCTTCGCCGACCTGGAATCCGGTCGCAATGCGCGCGGCGTGATCGTCTTCTGATGGCATCGATCGTCGCCGCGCGCCGCGGCCGCATCCTGGTGGTCGACGACCAGCGCGCGAACGTCGAGATGCTCGCCGAGCTGCTGCGCTCGCGCGGCTACCTCGTCGACGGCTGCTACGACGGCGAGTCCGCGCTGGCGAAGGTCGCGGAGATGACCCCCGACCTGGTGATCTCCGACATCCGCATGCCGGGCATCGATGGCTACGAGCTTACGCAGCGCCTGCGCGGCGATCCGGCGACCGAGCTGCTGCCGGTGGTGCTCATCACCTCTCTCGAGGACCGCGACGGCCACGACGAGCGCATCAAGGGCATCGAGGCCGGGGCGGACGATTTCCTCACCAAGCCGGTGCGCTACGCGGAACTGTTCGCGCGCGTGCGCTCGCTCCTGCGCGTCAAGGTGCTGCAGGACGAGGTGCGCCGGCAGGCCACCGAGCTGCGGCAGTGGAACGAGCGGCTGGAGGAGCGCGTCAAGGAGCAGGTGGCGGCGATCGACCGCCTGGCGAAGATGAAGCGCTTCTTCTCGCCGCCGGTGGCCGACGCCATCGTCGCGGGCGGCGTCGATATGCTCGAGCCGCACCGGCGCCAGATCACGGCGGTGTTCCTCGACCTGCGCGGCTTCACGGCGTTCACCGACCGCGCCGATCCCGACGAGGTGATGGACCTGCTCTCCGACTACCACAAGGCGATGGGCAGCCTTGTCGAGCGCTACGGCGGCACGCTCGAGCACTTTGCGGGCGACGGCGTCATGATCTTCTTCAACGACCCGATCCCGGTGGAGCACCCCGCGGTCAAGGCGGTGCGCATGGCGATCGACCTGCAGCAGGCGTTCGCGCCTATCGCGCAGGCCTGGGAAAAGCGCGGCCACCACGTGACGCTGGGCGTGGGCATCGCGCAGGGCGAGGCGACGCTCGGCGTGATCGGCTTCGAGCAGCGCTGGGAGTATGCGGCGATCGGGGCGATCCCCAACCTCGCGGCGCGGCTGTGCGGTCAGGCGGGGGGCGGCGAGATACTGATCGATGCCGCGACGCGCACGGACGTGGGCGAGGCGGTGGCGGCCGAAGCCGTCGGTCCGCTCACGTTGCGGGGATTCACCCAGCCCGTGAAGGCGTTCAAGGTCACGGGAATCAGGTAGCGCTCAGGACAGGCGCAGCGGCAGCTTTCGAAAGCCGCGGAAACGCACGCGCCGGTCGCGCTCGGGCGCGCCGGCGAGCTCGATGCGCGCGAAGCGCGCGATGAGCCGCGCAAGCGCGATGCGCCCTTCCATGCGCGCCACGTTCATCCCGACGCAGACATGGTCGCCCTGGCCGAAGGCGAGGTGGCGGTTGGGCTTGCGCGCGACGTCGAAGCGCTCGGGATCGGGAAACTGGGCCGGGTCGTGGTTCGCGGCGCCGATGCCGATGGTGATCGAGGTGCCCGCCGGCAGCGACCTGCCGCCCAGCGTCATCGGCGCGGTGAGGCGGCGGTTATTGAGCTGGATCGGGCCGTCGTAGCGCAGCATCTCCTCGACCGCGCTCGGCACGAGCGCCGGGTCGGCCCGCAGCCGCTCGAGCTCCCCGGGGTTCGCGAGCAGCGCCCAGACGCCGTTGCCGATGAGGTTGGTGGTGGTCTCGTGCCCGGCGTTGAGCAGAAAGATGCACTGGTGGTAGAGCTCTTTCTCGGTGAGGCTCTCGCCGTCCTTTTCGCCCTGGATCAGGCGCGTGAGGACGTCCGTTTCGTAGTCGCCGGGCTTGCGGCGCCGCGCCGCGATCAGCGCCTTGAGATAGTCGATGAACTCGGTCACCGCGCGGTTGCCGCTCTCGAACATCTGCGGCGTGAGCTTCGGCTCCAGGCCGGAGAGGATGGCGACCGACCAGCCGCGCAACGGCCCGCGCTCCTCGTGCGGAATGTCGAGCAGGTTGCCGATCACCTCGATCGGGATCTGCGCGGCGAAGTCGTCGATGAAGTTCACTGCGCCTTTCGCGGCCATGTCCTCGAGCAGCGCGTCCACCAGCCGCGCGACGTTCGGCTCCATGCGCGCAATGGCCTTCTGGTTGACCGCGCCCATGAGGATGCGCCTGACTTTCGTGTGCAGCGGCGGATCGTTGAAGACGAGGCTCGTCGTATGGTGCTCGTAGAGCGGCGAATCGCCGAGCTTGGGACGGAACTCCTGCCGCTTGTCGGAGCTCGCCTGCGGCGCGCGGTACACGGCGATCGCATCCTCGTAGCGCGACAGGAACACGCCGCCGCCTTCGAGCGCGTGCAGCGGATCGTGCTCGCGCAGCGCCGCGTACCAGGGATACGGGTCGTCGAGAAACGCCGCCGGCACGCGCGTGAGCTGGAAGTCGCGGACGGCGTCGGCGTCGGGCATTGGGCTATTATGCCGCCATGCAACGCGTGCCCAACGTCGAATTCCCGCCCGAGCTGAAGAAGCGCCTGGAAGAGCTCTGGGGCTCGCCGCCCAACCTGTACCGGGCGCTCGGCAACCACGCGCCGCTTGCCGCGGCGTGGACCGAGTTCGCGCGCGCCATCCGCTACGAGAGCCGCACGCCGCGCGAGCTGCGCGAGCTCGTGATCCTGCGCGGCGCGCAGCTGATGCGTTCCGAGTACGAATGGGCGCAGCACCTGAAGATGGCGCGCAAGGCCGGCGTGCGCGAGGCGCAGATCGCGGCGCTCGCCGGCTGGCGCGAGTCGGGGGAGTTCGATGCGCGCGAGAAGGCCGCGCTGCTGCTCGCCGAGGCGGTCACGCGCGCCGACGTCAGCGACGAAGTATATGCGGCGGTGTCGAAGCACTTCGACCACGCCACCTACGTCGAGCTCGCCCTCACCGCGGCGTTCTACGCCATGGTCGGCCGCATGCTCGATGCGATGCGCATCCAGCTCGAGCCCGAGTTCCGCGACTACACGCCCAAGCTGCCCTAGAGCGCGTGAATCCGGCGCCGCCGCGGCAGTACCGCTATTACGAGTTCGTGATGGCGGCGTTCGTCACCGTGCTGATCTGCGCCAACCTCATCGGCCCGGCGAAGATCTCGCAGGTCGAGCTGCCGCTCGTCGGCACGCTCGTGTTCGGCGCCGGGGTGCTGTTCTTCCCGATCTCCTATGTCTTCGGCGACATCCTGACCGAGGTCTACGGCTACGCGCGGGCGCGGCGCGTGATCTGGGCGGGCTTCGGCGGGCTCGCGTTCGCCTCCTTCATGGCCTATGTGGTGGTGGCGCTGCCGCCGGCGCCCTTCTGGAAGCACCAGGAGGCCTACGAGATCGCGTTCGGCCAGGCCTGGCGCATCGCCGGCGCGTCGATGATCGCGTACTTCTGCGGCGAGTTCGTGAACTCGTTCGTGCTCGCCAAGATGAAGATCCTGACCGCGGGCAGATGGCTGTGGACGCGCACCATCGGCTCGACGATCGCGGGCGAGGCGGTGGACTCGGCGCTGTTCTACCCGCTCGCCTTCTACGGCACGGGCATCATCCCCGACGACAGGCTGCTCGCGGTGATGGCGTTCCAGTTTGTCGCCAAGGTGCTTGTCGAAGTCCTGTTCACCCCGGTGACGTATCAGATCGTGGGGTTCCTCAAGCGCGCCGAGCGCGAAGACCACTACGACCGCGACACGAACTTCACGCCGTTCAGCCTCAGGACATAGCGACAAA
>JBFFZT010000096.1:0-6540 GCA_041568535.1 Burkholderiales bacterium
GCAGCGCCGTGTAGAAGAAGCAGAAGAAGATAATGAGTCCCGCGTACATCAGGACGTAGATCGGCTGGCCCGGCGTGAGCGTAGCGGAGATGTCGCGCAGCCAGACCATGCCCTCGGCCGCGCCGAACCAGCCCAGCAGCGTGGCCGGAAACAGGATCAGCGACGAGGCGAAGATCGGCGGGATCACCCCCGCCATGTTGAGCTTGAACGGCAGGTGCGAGCTCTGGCCGCCGTAGACGCGGTTGCCGACCTGGCGCTTGGCGTAATTCACCAGGATCTTGCGCTGGCCGCGCTCGACGAACACCACCACCGCCGTGACCAGCAGCACCGCGGCGGCGATCAGCAGCGCCGTCAGCGGGTGCATGGCGCCGGTGCGCACCAGCTCCAGCGTCCCCGCGATCGCGCTCGGCAGGCCGGCGGCGATGCCCGCGAAGATGATGAGCGAGATGCCGTTGCCCAGGCCGCGCTCGGTGATCTGCTCGCCGAGCCACATCAGGAACATGGTGCCCGTCACCAGCGTGGTCACGGTGGTGATGCGGAACATGAGGCCCGGATCGAGCACCAGGTTGGCCTGCGACTCGAGCGCCACGGAAATGCCGGTGGCCTGGAACAGCGAGAGAAACAGGGTGCCGTAGCGCGTGTACTGGGTGATCTTGCGCCGCCCCGCCTCGCCTTCCTTGCGCAGCTGGTCGAGGTGCGGGCTGACCGCGGTCATCAGCTGCATGATGATCGAGGCCGAGATGTACGGCATGATGCCCAGCGCGAAGATGGTGAAGCGCGACAGCGCGCCGCCCGAGAACATGTTGAACATGCCCAGGATCCCGCCCTGCTGGCTCTGGAACAGCGCGGCAAGCTCGTTGGGATCGATGCCCGGCACCGGAATGTGCGCGCCGATGCGGAACACCACCAGGGCGCCCAGCAGGAACAGCAGCCGGCGCTTCAGGTCGCCGTAGCGGCCGGCCTTGCCCGCGGAGGGAAGCGTGGTCGCCAATGCCTCAGTCCCCGGCCGGCGCCGCCGCCGCGGCGGCGTCCTCGACCTTGCCGCCCGCGGCCTCGATCGCCGCGCGCGCGCCCTTGCTCGCCTTGACGCCCTTCAGCGTCACGCTGCGCGTGAGCTTGCCGGACAGGATGACCTTCGCCATGCGCGCTTCCTTGGCGACGATGCCCTGCGCCTTGAGCGCGCCGAGATCGATATCGCCGGGCTTCATGCCCTGCAGCTCCGACAGGCGCACTTCCGCGGTATGCGTGCGCGTCGGCGAGGCGAAGCCGCGCTTGGGCAGGCGCCGGTGCAGCGGCATCTGGCCGCCCTCGAAGCCGACCTTGTGGTAGCCGCCGGAGCGCGCGCGCTGGCCCTTGTGGCCGCGGCCCGCGGTCTTGCCCCAGCCCGAGCCGACGCCGCGGCCGACGCGGTGGCGCGACTTCTTCGCGCCGGGCGCCGGTTTGAGAGAGTTCAAGCGCATCTGCCTATCCTTCCACCCGCACGAGGTAAGAAACCTTCTCGATCATGCCGCGCACCGAGGGCGTGTCCGCGAGCTCCACGGTCTGTCGGATCTTGCGCAGCCCGAGGCCGCGCACCGTGGCGCGGTGATCCGCGTCGCAGCCGGCCGTGCTCTTCACCAGCGTCACCCTGATTTTGCTGTCCGCCATCGTCGCCCCTAGGAGGTGATTTCCTCGACCGACTTGCCGCGCTTGGCGGCGATCTCGGCCGGCGTGTTCATCGCCTGCAGCCCCTGCAGCGTCGCGCGCACCACGTTGTAGGGATTGGTCGAGCCGAAGCACTTCGCCAGGATGTTGGTCACGCCCATGACCTCGAACACGGCGCGCATCGGGCCGCCGGCGATGATGCCCGTGCCCTCGTGCGCCGGCTGCATCAGCACCGTGGCCGCGCCGTGGTGCCCGATCACGGCGTGGTGCAGCGTGCCGTTCTTCAGCTTCACCTTGAACAGCTTGCGGCGCGCCTCTTCCATCGCTTTTTGCACTGCCACGGGCACCTCGCGCGCCTTGCCCTTGCCCATGCCGATGCCGCCGTCGCCGTCGCCCACCACGGTAAGCGCGGCGAAGCCGAGCACGCGGCCGCCCTTCACCACCTTGGTGACGCGGTTCACCGACACCATCTTCTCGCGCAGGCCGTCGGTGCGCTCCTCGCTCTGCTGCATCCTGGGCTTCATCTTTGCCATGGCGTGTCCTTAGAACTTGAGTCCGCCGGCGCGCGCGGCCTCGGCGAGCGCCTTCACGCGCCCGTGGTAGCGGTAGCCGGCGCGATCGAACGCGACCGCCTCGATGCCCGCCTGCTTGGCCTTCTCGGCGATGCGCGCGCCGACGGCCTCGGCCGCCTTGCGGTTGCCGCCGTTCTTGAGCTGCGCGCGCACTTCCTTCTCCAGCGTGGAGGCCGACGCCAGCACCTTCTCGCCGGCGCTCGAAGTGATCTGCGCGTAGATGTGGCTGTTGGTGCGATGCACGGTGAGCCGCACGGCCCCGATCTCGCGGATCTTGAGGCGCGTCTGGCGCGCGCGTCGCACTCGGGCTTCGTTCTTGTCTCGCATGTCTATCGCTCCGCTACTTCTTCTTGGTCTCTTTGAGGACGACGACCTCGTTGGCATAGCGCACGCCCTTGCCCTTGTAGGGCTCGGGCGGCTTGGTATCGCGGATCTCCGCCGCGATCTGGCCGACGAGCTGCTTGTCGATGCCGCTCAGCACCACTTCGGTCTGCGTCGGCGTGGCTACCTTCACGCCCTTGGGCATCTGGTGCACCACCGGGTGCGAGAAGCCGACCGACAGGTTCAGCTTGTCGCCCTGCGCCTGCGCGCGGTAGCCGACGCCGACCAGCGCCAGCCGCTTCTCGAAGCCCTTGGTCACGCCGGTCACCATGTTGGCGACCAGCGCGCGCAGCGTGCCGGACATGGCGGTGGCGTGGTGCGAGTTGCCGAGCGCCTTGCACACCAGGGTCTCGCCTTCCTTCTGAACGCCGACGTTCGGATCCAGCGGCCGCGCCATGGTGCCGAGTGGTCCCTTCACCGAGATGGTGCCCGAGGCGAGCGTGACCTCGACGCCCTTGGGCAGCGGAATCGGATACTTGGCGATGCGCGACATGGCCGTGTCTCCTTACGCCACGATGCAGAGCACTTCGCCGCCCACGCCGTCGGCACGCGCCTTGCGGTCGGTCATCACGCCGCGCGAGGTCGAGACGATGGCCACGCCCAGCCCGTTCATGACGCGCGGAATGTCGTTGCGGCCCTTGTACACGCGCAGCCCCGGCTTGGAGACGCGTTCCAGGCGCTCGATCACCGGACGCCCGGCGTAGTACTTGAGGCCGATGCGCAGCTGCTTCATCGCCTGGTCTTCGGCCACGGCGAAGTCCTCGATGTAGCCCTCGTCCTTCAGCACCTGGGCGATCGAAACCTTCAGCCCGGAGCAGGGCATGCTCACCTCCGCGTGCCCGACCATCTGGGCGTTGCGGATGCGGGTCAACATGTCGGCGATCGGATCGGTCATGCTCATGCGCGGGTCTCCTTACCAGCTCGCCTTGATCACGCCCGGCACCTCGCCGCGCAGCGCCAGGTCGCGCAGCTTGTTGCGCCCCAGCCCGAACTTGCGGTAGACGCCCCGCGGGCGCCCGGTGATCGCGCAGCGGTTGCGCAGGCGCGTCGGCGAGGCGTCGCGCGGCAGCTTCTGCAGCTTCGCGCGCGCGGCGTCGCGGTCCTCGTCCTGCGTCCGGGAGTCGCGGATCACGTCGAGCAGCGCCTGGCGCCGGGCCTTGAACTTGGCCACGGTCTGGCGGCGCTTCTGTTCGCGGAGTTTGACGGCGAGTTTTGCCATAGTCGGGTCCCTCAGTGCTTGAACGGGAAGCGGAACGCGGCGAGCAGAGCCTTGGCCTCGTCGTCGGTCTTCGCCGTCGTGGTAATGGCGATGTTCATGCCGCGGAGCGCGTCGATCTTGTCGTACTCGATCTCCGGGAAGATGATCTGCTCGCGCACGCCCAGGCTGTAGTTGCCGCGGCCGTCGAAGGCGCGGTTCGACACGCCGCGGAAGTCGCGGATGCGCGGGATGGCGATGTTCACCAGGCGGTCGAGAAACTCGTACATGCGCGCGCCGCGCAGCGTCACCATGCAGCCGATCGGAAAGCCCGCGCGCAGCTTGAAGTTGGCGATCGAGCGGCGCGCCTTGGTGATCACGGGCTTCTGGCCGGCGATCTTCGCCATGTCGGCCACGGCGTTGTCGAGCGTCTTCTTGTCGCCCACCGTCTCGCCCACGCCCATGTTGAGCGTGATCTTGCGGATGCGCGGCACCTGCATGGTCGTCTTGTAGCCGTACTTCTGCGTGAGCTCGGGCACCACCTTCTCGCGGTAGTAGATCGCCAGGCGCGCCGGCGGCACCGGCAGCGCGGGCCGCGCCGGCTTGGCCGGCTTCTCGGCGGGCTTCGCCTCGGCCTTGGGCGCCCTGGCCTGCGCTTGCGCCGGGCGCTCCTGCGCCTGCGCGGGCTTGCCGGGCTTGTCGGTCTTCTCGGCCTTCTCGGTCTTCGGAGTCTTGTCCTTCGCCATCTGATTCACCCTATGCGTCGACCTGCTCGCCGTTCGACTTGAACACGCGCACCTTGCGCCCATCCTGCAGCTGCTTGAAGCCGACGCGGTCGGCCTTCTGGGTGGCGGGATTGAACAGCGCGATGTTCGAGACGTGGACCGGCATGTCCTTGTCGACGATGCCGCCGGTGACGCCCTTCATCGGGTTGGGCCGCTGGTGCTTCTTCACGCGGTTCACCCCTTCCACCACCAGGTACTCGGCGTTGACGCGGCGCAGCACGGTGCCGCGCTTGCCCTTGTCCCGGCCGGTGATGACGACGACCTCGTCGCCTTTGCGGATGCGTTGCATGGCTGTCTTCTTCCTGTGGGGGCCGCTCAGAGAACCTCGGGCGCGAGCGACACGATCTTCATGAAGCGCTCGGTGCGCAGCTCGCGCGTCACCGGGCCGAAGATGCGCGTGCCGATCGGCTCGAGCTTGGGCGTGAGCAGCACCGCGGCGTTGCTGTCGAAGCGGATCAGCGAGCCGTCGGCGCGGCGCACGCCCTTGGCGGTGCGCACCACCACGGCGTCGTAGATCTCGCCCTTCTTCACGCGACCGCGCGGCGCCGCGTCCTTGACGCTCACCTTGATCACGTCGCCGATGCTGGCGTAGCGGCGCTTGGAGCCGCCCAGCACCTTGATGCACATGACCGAGCGCGCACCCGTGTTGTCGGCAACGTCCAGTATCGACTGCATCTGAATCATCGGTAACTCTCCATCCAACTTGCTCCGTGCGTCGCGGCGCGCGGGCAGTTTTGGACCCCGTCCGGGGCGAAAAGGCGCGAATTCTAACGCGAATCCGGCACCCAGGGCAACGCTAAACGCCTTTCGACTTCTCGATCAGTCGCGTCACTTTCCACGACTTGGTGCGCGAAATGGGCCGGCATTCGGCGATCTCGACCAGATCGCCCTGCTTGGCTTCGCCGTTCTCCACGTGCGCGTGGTACTTCTTCGACAGCGTGATGGTCTTGCCCACCACCGGGTGCTTGACCCGGCGCTGCACCAGCACCGTCACGGTCTTCTGCATGCGGTCGCTCACCACGCGCCCGATCAGGGTGCGGGTACGGGCGGCCTGCGGGGCCTGCGTCGCGGGCTGGTTCATTTGGCTGCCTTCTCCTTCATCAGGGTGCGCACGCGCGCGATGTCGCGGCGCACCTTCTTGATCTGGCTGGTGTTGCCGAGCTGCTGCGTGGCGGCCTGCATGCGCAGGCCGAACTGCGCCTTGAGCAGGTCGCCCAGCTCCTTTTGCAGCTCGTCATTGCTTTTTGCGCGAAGCTCGCTCGCCTTCATGGTCTACCCCAGCATCCGGTGCACGACGATGGTCTTGAACGGCAGCTTGGCCGAGGCGAGCGCGAACGCTTCCCGCGCGATGGTCGCATCGACGCCGTCCATCTCGTAGATGATCTTGCCCGGCTGGATCTCGCATACGAAGTACTCCGGGTTGCCCTTGCCGTTGCCCATGCGCACCTCGGCCGGCTTCTGCGAGATCGGCTTGTCCGGGAACACGCGGATCCAGATGCGGCCGCCGCGCTTGATGTGGCGCGACAGCGCGCGCCGCGCCGCCTCGAGCTGGCGCGCGGTCAGCCGGCCGCGGCCGATCGCCTTCAGGCCGTACTCGCCGAAGGCCACCCGGTTGCCGCGCGTGGCGATGCCCGTGTTGCGGCCCTTCTGCTGCTTTCTGTACTTGGTGCGTGCCGGTTGCAGCATGGCTTACTCCTTCTTCTCGCCGCCGTCGCCCTTGACGACCTTCTTGGCGCGCTTCACCGCCGTCTTCGGCGCCGGGGCGTCGGACTTCTTCGCCTTCCTCTCGCCGTCCGGCTTGGCGCGCGCGGGCGCGCGGCGCCCGGCCGGCCGCGGCGCCGGCTTCTTGGCGCGCTTGGGCTCGGCCGGCGCCTCGGCCGGCGCGGCCTCGGGGGCGGCGGCGGCCGCCGGCGCCGCCGGCGCCTCGGCCTTGGCCAGCACTTCGCCCTTGTACACCCAGACC
>JBFFZT010000097.1:0-6534 GCA_041568535.1 Burkholderiales bacterium
AGCATCAGCCCGCCCCAGCGCTCGTTCTCCACGTACGGCAGGCCGAGCATCCCGCCCCACATCAGCATGCCGATCAGCGCCAGCCCGGCGAGCCACACGCCGGCGAGCGCCGGGCGCCAGAAGCGGCGCATCGCGCTGACGACGTAGAGCGCGATCAGCAGCCCGATGCCGAGCGCCGGGCGCCAGTGCTGCTCGTAGGGATAGGTGCCGAACAGGATGAAGCGGTGCTTCTCCGTGATCAGCGCCCAGCAGGCGCCTGCGCCCTGCGCCGCGCGGCACGGCTTGGAGTCCGGCGCGCTCCAGATCGCGTTGACGAACGCCCAGTCGACGAACGGCACGATCGCCTTCCAGGCGAGGTACACGAGCAGGAGCGTGGCGAGCGAGCTCGGCACGCTGTAGAACAGGTTGCCGATGACCCACGCGAGCGGCGAGGCGCCTGCGGGCGGGCGTCGGGCGCTCATCGGCGCGCCCCCTTGAGCGCGATGCGCGCGTTGTACCAGTTCATGAACGCCGAGATCGACAGGCTGATCGTCAGGTATACGGCCATGATCACCGCGATGCCCTCGATCGCCTGTCCGGTCTGGTTCATCGCCGTGTTGGCGATCGACACCAGGTCGGGGTAGCCGATGGCCACCGCGAGCGAGCTGTTCTTGGTGAGGTTGAGGTACTGGCTGGTCATCGGCGGCACGATGACGCGCAGCGCCTGCGGCAGGATCACCAGGCGCATGGCGCGCCGCGGCCGCAGGCCGAGCGCCGCGGCGGCCTCGAACTGGCCGCGGTCGACGGCGATGATCCCGGCGCGCACGATCTCGGCGATAAACGCCGCGGTATACAGCGTCAGGCCCGCGAGCAGAGCGGCGAATTCGGGCGTGAGCACGCCGCCGCCCGCGAAGTTGAAGCCGGCGAGCGCCGGGCGGTCGAGCGCCGTCGGCGCGCCCGCGAGGAGGAACGCGGCGAGCGGCAGGCCGAGGATCAGCGCCGCGCCGGTGGAAAAGATCGGAAAGATCTGCCCGGTGCGCGCCTGGCGCGCGCTCGCCCAGCGCGCAAGCAGCCACGCAAGGACGATCCCGGCGAGCAGGGCGACGCCCATCCACAGGTGCACCGGATGCGACGCGAACACCGGGAACACGATGCCGCGGTTACTGAGGTAGACGCTCGGCAGCGGGTTGAGCGCTTCGCGCGGGCCGGGCAGGTTCTCCGAGATGATCGCGTACCAGAAGAACAGCTGCACCAGCAGCGGGATGTTGCGGATGGTCTCGATGTAGCCCGAGGCGATCTTGGCGATCAGCCAGTTGTGCGACAGCCGCGCCAGGCCGATCAGCGTACCGATCAGGGTGGCGAGGATGATGCCGATCAGGGCGACGCGGAACGTGTTCAGCAGGCCGACGACGAAGGCCTTGCGATAGGTGTCGGCGGCGCTGTAGGAAACGAACGGCGACTCGCCGATCTCGAAGCTCGCCTCGCGATCGAGAAACGCGAAGCCGCTCGCGATCTTGCGCGCTTCGAGGTTGGCCGCGGTGTTGGCGGCGAGATACCAGATGCCGAGCGCCACCGCCGCCACCAGGACGACCTGGGTGACGACGGCGCGAACGCGCGGGTTGTTCAGCGACCAGGGCGAGCGCCGCGCGGCGGCGGCGCCCGGCCCCGGTGTGCTTGCGCCCGCCACGGGGCGTTACAGGCGGTGCGCCCTAGCGCAGCGGCGGCGCGTACAGGATGCCGCCCTTGGTCCAGAGCTCGTTCACGCCGCGCTCGAAGCCGAGCGGCTTGAGGTTGGCCTCGAACGACTCGCCATAGTTGCCGACCTGCTTGATGATGTTGTAGGCCCAGCGGTTGTCGATCGCCATCATCTTGCCGATGTCGCCGATCGCGCCGACGAAGCGCTGGATCGCCGGGTTGGTGCTCGAGCTTTCCTGGTCGATGTTCTTCGAGGTGAGGCCCAGCTCCTCGGCTTCGATCATCGCGTTCAACGACCACTTGACGATGTCGAACCAGCGGTCGTCGCCGTGGCGCACCACCGGACCGAGCGGCTCCTTGGAGATCACTTCCGGCAGGATGACGTGGTCGTCCGGGTTGGGCGCGCGCGAGCCGCGCACCGACACCAGGCCCGAGACGTCGGTAGTGAGCACGTCGCAGCGGCCCGAGAAGTAGGCGTTGTTCACTTCCTCGAGCTTGTCGATCACCACCGGCTTGAAGCTCATGCGGTTGGCGCGGAAGTAGTCGGCGAGGTTCAGCTCGGTGGTGGTGCCGGGCTGTACGCAGATGGTGGCCCCGTTCAACTGCTTTGCGCTCTTCACGCCGAGCTTCTTCGGCACCATGAAGCCCTGGCCGTCGTAGAAGCTGACGCCGGCGAAGTTGAGGCCCAGGCTCGTGTCGCGCGTGATGGTCCAGGTGGTATTGCGCGCCAGCACGTCGACTTCACCCGATTGCAGCGCGGTGAAGCGCTGCTGCGTGGTGAGCGGCGTGTAGCGCACTTTCTTCGCGTCGCCGAACACCGCCGCGGCCACTGCCCGGCAGGTGTCGACGTCCAGGCCCTTCCACTCGCCGCGGCTGTCGGGCTGCGAGAAGCCGGCGAGGCCGGTATTGACGCCGCATTGCACGTAGCCCTTCGCCTTGACGGCGTCGAGCGTGGACTGGGCGTAGAGGCCGCCGCTGGCGAAGGCCAGAGCACAGGCGGCGATGGCGAAACGTAGTTTCATGGGGGTCCCCCTCCGTGTGGGTGTAGCGCAGTCTATTCCGGCCGTCCTGCGAATGGCAATAGCCAGCCTCAGCTGCCCTCGCGCAGGGGCCGCGTCGGGCACTCCTCGAAGATGCGCGCGCGGCAGCGCGCGCAGATGCCCGGGTCGAGCTTGTCGAAGATGCGCGCGATGGCCTCGCGCTTGTCGCGGAACACCGCGTCTTCGCCGATCTCGCTCAGGTACTTGCCGTTGCGCAGCACGTCCTCGGCGGGCAGCCGCAGGCCCTGCAGCCACAGCCGCCCGCCGCCCCAGCGCCGCGCGCGCGCCTCGCGCACCAGCGCTTCCGCCCCGGCGATATCGAGAAAGTTGATGTTGCGCGCGACCACCAGCAGGTGCTTTTGCTGCCGCGCCACCTCGCGCAGCGTGTCGAAGTGCGACTCGACGTGATCGACGGCGCCGAAGTAGATCGAGCCCTCGATCGCCATGATCTTGAGCTGCGGGCACTCGGTGAGGCCCCGCGCCACCGGGCCGAAGCTGCGCACGCTGTGCCGGGGATCGGGCGCCACGGCGCGCATCTGCGGCCGCGAGGTGCGGTTGAGGTAGATCACCAGCGACAGCGTCACGCCGACCAGGATCGCCATCTCCAGGTCCATGATCAGCATGGAGACGAAGGTCAGGCCGAGCACCGCCGCCTCGCTGCGGCTGGTGCGCACGATGGCGCGCATGGCGCGAAAGTCGAACAGCCCCCAGGCCACCATGAACAGCAGCGCCGCCATCGACGCGAGCGGCAGGTGGGCCAGGAGCGGCGCCACGGCGAACACCACCGCAATCAGGATCGGGGCCGACAACGCGGCGGCGAGCGGCGTGCGCGCGCCCGCTTCGTAGTTGAGGCCGGTGCGGTTGAAGGACGCCGACACGGGATACCCGGAGAACAGGCTCGCCGACACGTTGGCCAGTCCCTGGCCGATGAACTCCTGGTCGGCGTCGATGCGCTGGCCCGATTTCAGCGCCACCGAGCGCGCAATGGACATGGCCTCGGTGAGCGAGAGCAGGGTGACGCCGACGGCGATGCCCATGAGCGCCTTCAGCGTGTCGGCCGAAAGATCGGGCACCGTGAGCCCGGGGAGCGCGCCGGGCACCAGGCCGATGACGCGGATGCCGCTCGTCTCCGGCGTCAGCCACAGGTTGAGCACGAAGCCGGCGAGGCCGCCGGCCACCAGGGCGACGATCATGTACGGCGCCTTGGGCGCATAGCGGCGCGAGCCGATGCCCGCGAGCAGCGTGACGGCGCCCACGAAGACCACCCAGGGCTGTATGGTGCCGGCCTGCGCGACGAAGGCGCGCACGGTGGACACGAAGGAGCTGCCGGCGGGCACGTCGATGCCGAAGAAGTTGCGCAACTGGCTGGCGATGATGAGCACCGCGGCGCCCGCGGTGAAGCCGACCACCACGGTGTGCGAGACGAAGTTCACCAGCCGCCCCAGGCGCAGCGCGCCCATCGCCAGCATCAGCACGCCCGACATGAACGCGAGCGTCAGCACCAGGCTGATGTACTTGTCCGACCCCGGCAGCGCCAGCGAGGCCACGGTGGCGAAGACGTACAGCGACACCGCGTTGGTCGGGCCCGACACGGCGTGCCACGACGAGCCGAAGAACGCCGCCACCGCCGCGGGCACCATCGCGCAGTACAGGCCGTATTGCGGCGGCAGGCCGGCGAGCGTGGCGAAGGCCACGCCCTGCGGCAGCACCACGATGGCGCCGATCAGCGCCGCATTGGCGTCGGCGCGCAGCGTGGTGCGCGTGACGCGCGGCCACCAGGCGAGAAACGGCAGGAAAGACTTGATGGCGTGCGGCAGCGGCAAGATGGCAGGAATCTTCTCTTATTGGCGCAATCTTAGCTAACATAGCCGCGCATGCCCCGTCTCGCCGCCAATGTTTCCCTGATGTTCCCGGAAGTTCCGTTTATGGAGCGCTTCGCGGCCGCGGCGCGCGCCGGATTCCGCTACGTCGAGTACCAGTTTCCCTACGGCTTCGGCAGCGCGGCCGAGGTGGCCGCGCGCGCGCGCGAGGCCGGCGTCGAAGTGGTGCTGCACAACCTGCCGGGCGGCGACGCGGCCAAGGGCGATCGCGGCATCGCCTGCCAGCCGGCGCGCGCGAGCGAGTTCCGCGAGGGCGTGGAGCGCGCCATCGAGTACGCGAAAGCGGCGCGCTGCCCGCGCCTGAACGCGCTCGCCGGCGTCGCGCCCGACGGCGTCGCGCGCGAGAAGCTGTTCGAGACGCTGGTGGAGAACCTGCGCTACGCCGCCGGCAAGCTCGACGCCGCGGGCCTGCAGCTGCTCACCGAGCCGGCGAATCCGCGCACCATTCCCGGCTTCTTCCTGACGAGCTCGCGCCAGGGCATCGCCGCGATCGACGCCGCCGGCAGCGCCAACCTGAAGCTGCAGTACGACATCTTCCACATGCAGATCGTGGAAGGCGATCTCGCCAAGACCATCGAGCGCCTGCTGCCGAGGATCGGCCACATGCAGCTCGCCGACGTGCCCGAGCGGCACGAGCCGGGCACGGGCGAGATCAACTTCGATTTCCTGCTCGCGCACATCGACCGCCTCGGCTATCAGGGCTGGATGGGCTGCGAGTACATCCCGAAGGGCGATACCGTCGCCGGGCTCGCATGGGCGAAGCGCTACCTGTAGCGGCGCGCGAGCGCCAGCGCGCGGTGGCGCAGGCGCTGCGCGCGTTCCTGCCCGAGCGCGCCGTGCTGTGGCAGGAGGAGGATACGCGCCCGTACGAATGCGACGGGCTGACCGCCTACCGCCAGGTGCCGATGGTGGTGGCGCTGCCGGAGACCGAGGCGCAGGTGCAGGAGATCCTGCGCACCTGCCACGCGCTCAAGGTGCCGGTGGTGCCGCGCGGGGCGGGCACCGGGCTCTCGGGCGGCGCGCTGCCGCCGGGCGACGGCGTGCTGCTGTCGCTCGCCAAGTTCATGCGCATCGTGCGCGTCGACCCGGTCGCGCGCATCGCCGTGGTGCAGCCGGGCGTGCGCAACCTCGCCATCTCGGACGCCGCGGCGCCCTACGGCCTGTACTACGCGCCCGATCCGTCGAGCCAGATCGCCTGCACCATCGGCGGCAACGTCGCCGAGAACTCCGGTGGCGTGCACTGCCTGAAGTACGGGCTCACGGTGCACAACGTGCTGCGCGTGCGCGGCTTCGCGGCCGACGGCGAGCCGCTCGATTTCGGCTCGGAGGCGCTCGACGCGCCCGGGCTCGACCTGCTCGCGCTCGCGGTGGGCTCGGAGGGCATGCTCGCCGTGGCCACCGAAATCACGGTGAAGCTGCTGCCCAAGCCGCCCGCGGCGCGCGTCGTCATGGCCTCGTTCGACGACCTGCAGCAGGCGGGCGACGCGGTCGCCGCGGTGATCGCCGCGGGCATCATCCCGGCGGGCCTGGAAATGATGGACCAGCCCGCAACGCGCGCGGTGGAGGAATTCGTCGGCGCCGGCTACGACCTGGACGCCGTGGCGATCCTGTTGTGCGAAGCCGACGGCCTGCCCGAGGAGGTCGAAGAGGAAATCGCGAAGGTTAAAGAGGTGCTCACGCGCGCCGGCGCCACGCGCCTCACCGTCTCGCGCGACGAGGCCGAACGCCTGCGCTTCTGGTCGGGCCGCAAGGCCGCGTTTCCCGCCATGGGCCGCATCTCGCCCGATTACTACTGCATGGACGGCACCATCCCGAGAAAACGCCTGGGCGAGGTGCTCGGCTTCATCGGCGAGATGGAAAAGAAATACGGGCTGCGCTGCCCGAACGTGTTCCACGCCGGCGACGGCAATCTGCACCCGCTGATCCTGTTCGACGCCAAC
>JBFFZT010000098.1:0-6517 GCA_041568535.1 Burkholderiales bacterium
GCCCGAAATAGCGCGGCGCGACGAAGCCCGCGAGAACGCCGATGATCACCACCACCACCAGCAGTTCAAGGAGCGTAAAGCCGCGTACCCGCCATGTCGATCCAGCGCGAAGCAAAGTGCCGCCCACATCCTCCTCCTAGCCCGCCAATGTTACAGCTTGCATAGCGGCGTTCCGCAATGCCGCGATCATGGTAATGGGCCGTTCGCGGCGCGGAAGGCTGTCCAGACCCCCGGGGGGACGGCCCCCGGCCTACCAGTCCGCGTCCACGCGCGGGTACGCGCCCCCCGCGTCGATGCGCAGCCACGACACGATGGGCGAGCCCCAGACCTCGATGCGCCTCAACCCCGGGAGCGGGTAGTCGTCGCGGTAGGTGTGCAGGTCGCCGTGCACCAGCACCAGGCGATCGGCGTACCACGCGGCGTGCGTGGCGAGCACCGCGCGCAGGCGCGCGTACGCATCGGTCGTGCCGACGCGCTCGAAGCGCGGGTCGGCGTGCATGAAGACGAAGATCGTGCGCGCGCGCCGCGACTCGGCCCACGCCAGGCTCTCGTCCAGCCATTCGAGCGTCGCCGCCATGCGCGCGTCGCCGAGGTCCGGGTTGCCGCCGCCCGGCACGTTCAGGCCGATGAAGGCGAGGCCGGGCGCGTGCCAGCGCAGGTTCTCGCAGTGCCCGGGCTGGCGCTCGAGCACGAGGCCTGCAACGTCCGCGCAGAACAGCTCGCGCCAGCGCACAAGGCGCGCCTGCGGGTCCATGCCGTGCTTGGCGCAGTCGGTCCATTCGTTGTCGCCCGGCAGCAGGATGAACGGGTGCCGCAGGCGCGCGAACTGGGCGCGGCGCGCTTCGAGCCACGCGTCGCTGCACCCCTGCGACCGGGCGCTGGTGCCGATGTCGCCGACGTGCACCACGAAGGCGAGCGGCTGCGCGTTCATGCGCTCGATGAAGCCGTCGAGGCTGCGAATTTCGGACTGCGTATAGGGCACGTCGCCGAGCACGCCGAAGGCGATCTCGCCCTCGGGCGGCGGCGCGGACGCGGCGCAGCCGGCGAGGAGAAGGAGGAGGGCGAGCCTAGATGCCGTAGGCTTTTCTCAGCAGCGTGAGCGGGTGCGCTTTTTCGGCCTTGCCGGCCTCGTCGCCCATCCCTTGCAGGATGTGGCGCGCGGCGATCGGGCAGTCGGAGCTCACGTAGTCGGGCTGCGGCGCTGCCATCTGGCGGAACACGGGCCGGCCGATCTTCATCGAGTTGTCGAAGTACTCGCGCTTCACGCCCCAGGTGCCGTCGTGGCCGGCGCAGCGCTCGACGGTCGTCAACTCGGTGCCCGGCACCATCTCCAGCATCTCGCGCGTCTTCTGGCCCATGTTCTGCACGCGCGAGTGGCACGGCACGTGGTAGGCGACCTTGCCGAGCTGCGCCTTGAAGTCCTTCTTCAGCAGGCCGTCCTTCGCGCGCATGACGAAGTACTCGAACGGGTCGAACATCGCCTCCTGCACGAGCTTCACGTCCGCGTCGTCCGGGAACATGAGCGGCAGCTCCTGCTTGAACATCAGCGCGCAGGAGGGCACCGGCGCGAGGATCGCGTAGCCCTCGCGCGCGAGGCGCGCGAGCGGCGGGAGGTTGATCTCCTTCAGCTTCGCCACCGCCTCGAGGTCGCCGAGCTCGAGCTTGGGCATGCCGCAGCAGGCCTCTTTCTCGACCAGTACATAGGGCACCTCGTTGTGCTCGAGCAGCGCGAGCAGGTCGTGGCCCATGCCCGGCTCGTTGTAGTTCACGTAGCAGGTGGCGAAGATCGCGACCTTGCCGGGGGCGTTCCTGCCGTCCTTGACCGCCGTGGCGCGGCTCTTCGCGGCCGCGGCGCGGAACTTGCGGCTCGCGTAGTCGGGCAGCTGGCGCTCGCGGTGCACGCCGAGCGTCTTCTCCATGACGCCGCGCGCGACGCCGAGCTTGTTCACCGCGTTCACCGTCTGCGCCACCACCGGGATCGCGGCGAGCTTGCCCATCGCGTCGGTGGCCGAGAGCAGCCGGTCGCGCAGCCCCGCGCCGTGGCGCCGGAACTTCACCGCCTTGGCGCGCAGCATGAGGTGCGGGAAGTCGACGTTCCACGCATGCGGCGGCACGTACGGGCACTTGGTCATGTAGCACATGTCGCAGAGATAACACTGGTCGACGACCTTCCAGAAGTCGCCCTTGGCGACGCCATCCACCTCCATGGTCTTCGACTCGTCGACCAGGTCAAACAGCGTCGGGAACGCCGTGCACAGGTTCACGCAGCGCCGGCAGCCGTGGCAGATGTCGAACACGCGCTCGAGCTCGGCGTCGAGCTTCTGCTCGTCGTAGAACGCGGGGTTGCGCCAGTCGAGGGGGTGGCGGGTCGGGGCTTCGAGGCTGCCTTCGCGCACGGTCATGCCCGCGAGCATACGTCCGCCGGCCGCCGCGCTCCAATCGAAATGGGCGATACGCGCCATTGCGCGGCTCAATGGTGCCGGACTTGACCTGGATCAACCGGCCCCGCGCTCCATGGTGTGAGATGGCGGCATGGTCGATCCCGTCGCCGTGTGGCACTCCGATCACGTGCGCTTCTCCCGGCTGCTCGACATGCTGGAGGCGGAAATCGCGCGCTTCCACGCCGGCGAATCGCCCGACTACGACCGCATGCACGACATCGTGCAGTGGCTGCGCGAGTACTCCGACACCCTGCACCACCCGCGCGAGGATGTGGCCTTCGAGCGCATGGCGGCGCACGACCCGACGCTGCGGCTGCAGATCAGCCGCCTGCAGCAGGAGCATCGCGTCATCGCCCACGCCGGCGAGGCGCTGCTCGAGCTGCTCGACGGCGCCGCGGGCGGCTCGACGCTGCCGCGCGCCGAAATCGAGGCAGCGGCCGCCACTTACCTGGTCTACTACCGCAACCACATGGCGACCGAGGAACGCGAGATGCTGCCGCGCGCGGCCAAGCTCCTCGGCGATGCGGACTGGCAGGCGGTCGCCGCGGCGGTGCCCGAGGACCGCGAGCGCACCGCCGAAGCGCTGCGCGTGGCGCGCACCCTGGGCCTGTAGCGCCTCAGGCCGCGGCGAGCGCCAGCGTCACGCGCTTCACGACCGGCCCCTCGGCGCTGTCGCCGACGGCGAAGCCGAGCTTCTGGCACAGCTGCAGCATGCCGCGGTTCTCGGCGAGCACGTGGCCGACCATGGCGCGCAGCCCGCGCGCGCGCGCCACGCCGATCAGCTGCTCCATCATGCGCCGCCCGAGGCCGCGGCGCTGCCAGCCGTCGGCGATCACCACCGCGAACTCGCAGCTCTCGCCGTCGGGATTGGCGACGTAGCGCGCCACGCCGACCTCGGTCTCGCGGCCGTCCTCCGGCGCCGTGGCGACGAACGCCATCTCGCGGTCGTAGTCGATCTGCGTGAAGCGCACCAGCATCTGCGGCGTGAGCTCGCGCAGCGTGTCCATGAAGCGGAAATAGCGCGTCTCGGCCGACAGGCGCTTCACGAACGCCTGCTCCATCTCCGCGTCTTCCGGCCGGATCGGGCGCAGCGTCACTTTGGGTCCCTCGCGTGGCTGCCAGGTGCTGACCAGGTGCGCCGGATACGGGTGGATCGCCATGTGCGCGTAGCGGTCGCGCTGCGCCGCGCCCGGCCGCAGCACGACGCGCGCGTCCACCGCGATGGCGCCCGAGGCGTCGGCGATCAGAGGATTGATGTCGAGCTCGGCGAGCTCGGGCAGCTCGCACACCATTTCGGAAACGCGCAGCAGCACCTGCTCGAGCGCCGCGCGGTCCACCGGCGCCATGTGGCGGAAGGCGCCGAGCAGCTTCGCCACGCGCGTGCCGCGGATCATGTCGTCGATGAGAAAGCCGTTCAGCGGCGGCAGCGCCACCGCGCGGTCGCGGTGCACCTCGACCGCGGTGCCGCCGGTGCCGAAGACGATCGCCGGGCCGAACACCGGGTCGCGGATCACGCCCACCATCAGCTCGCGGCCGTGCGCGCGCCGCACCATCGGCTCGACGGTGACGCCGCGGATGCGCGCCTCGGGCCGCAGGCGCTTCGCGTCGGCGACGATCTCCTGGTACGCCGACTGCACGGCCTGCGCGTTGGCCACGTTCAGGCGCACGCCGTTCACGTCGCTCTTGTGCGTGATCTGCGGCGAGTCGATCTTCATCGCCACCGGAAAGCCGGTCTCGCTTGCAAGCAGCACGGCCTCGTGCGCCGTGCGGGCCAGCACGGTGCGCGCGATCGGAATGCCGAAGGCGGCGAGCAGCGCCTTCGATTCCATCTCGGCGAGCACCTCGCGGCGCTCGGCGAGCGCGGCGGCGACGATGGCGCGCGCCGTCTCGAGATCGGGCGCATCGGGCGCTTCCACCGGCCCCGGCGTCTGCAGCAGCGCGCGCTGGTTGCGGTAGAACGACGACACGTGGCCGAACACCTCCACCGCCGGATCGGGCGTGCGGAACACCGGGATGCGCGCCAGCGCGAGCCGCCGGCGCGCGGCGGCCGTCTGCTCGTCGCCCATCCAGCACGCCAGCACCGGCTTGGAGGAGTCGCGCGCGGCCTCGATCACCGCCTGCGCGGCGTCGTCGGGCTCGGTCATCGCCTGCGGCGTAAGGATGGCGAGCACGCCGTCCACGCCTTCGTCAGCAAGGCAGGCCGCAACCGCGGCGCGGTAGCGCTTCGCGTCCGCGTCGCCGATCAGATCGAGCGGGTTGCCGTGCGACCAGTTGGGCGGCAACGCGGGCTTGAGCGCGGCGAGCGTAGCCGGCGCGAGCTCGGCGAGGGGAATACCGAGGTCGGCCGCGCGGTCGGCGGCCATCACGCCGGGGCCGCCGCCGTTGGTGACCACGGCGAGGCGGTCGCCCCGCGGGCGCACGTGCGCGGCGAGCGCCTGCGCGGCGGCCACCATCTGGCCGATGGTGCTGACGCGCACCACGCCCGCGCGCTTCACCACCGCGTCGAACACGTCGTCCAGGCCGACGATGGCGCCGGTGTGCGACACCGCGGCGCGCGAGCCGGCCGGGTGGCGCCCCACCTTCTGCACGATCACCGGCTTCACGCGCGCCGCGGCGCGCAGCGCCGAGACGAAGCGCCGCGCGCTCCTCACGCCCTCGATGTAGAGCAGGATGTGCTCGGTCGCCTCGTCGGCGACCAGGTAGTCGATGATCTCGCCGAAGTCGACATCGGTGGAGCCGCCGAGCGACACCACGCTCGAGAAGCCGATGCCGTTGGGCCGCGCCCAGTCGAGCATCGCGGTGCACACCGCGCCCGATTGCGCCACGAGGCCGAGCGCGCCGGGCAGTGCCGCGCCGTGCGCAAATGTGGCGTTCAGGCCGAGCGCCGGGCGCATCAGGCCGAGGCAGTTCGGCCCGACGAGGCGCAGCTTGTGGCGGCGCGCGTTCTCCAGGAGCGCACGCTCCAGTTTCACGCCGGCGGGCCCGGCTTCCGAGAACCCGGCGCTGATCACCACCGCGGCGGGCACGCCGGCCTTGCCGCACTGCTCGATGATGTCCGGCACCGTGGGTGCCGGCGTGGCGATGACCGCCAGGTCGACGCGCCCGGGCACCTTGCCGATGGCGCTGAAGCAGGGCACGCCGAGCACCGAGCGGTGCTTGGGATTCACCGCAAAGAGCTCGCCGCGGTATTTCGCTTCGAGCATGTTGCGGATCAGCACCGCGCCGACGGCGCCCGCGCGCTCGGTGGCGCCGATCACCGCCACCGCGGCGGGCTCGAACAGCGGGGTGAGGTAGTGCCGATCCGACAGGCTGGCCATCGGCCGACTATACAATCGACGCTTCACGCGGAGGGCACTGCATGGATCCAGCGACCAACGAAAAGCTGATGGCCGACCTGCGCGCCGTGGTGCGCGACGCCGAGGCCCTGCTCGCGGCGGCCGGCGCCGAATCGGGCGAGCGCCTGGGCGAGGCGGGCGACAGCGCGCGCGAGGCGGCGCGCGAGATCGAAGAGCAGGTGCGCAGGAACCCGTGGGCCGCGGTGGGCATCGCCGCGGGCGTCGGCCTGGTGCTCGGGCTGCTGCTCGGGCGGAAGTAATCGTGGGCCTCCTGCAGTCGGTGCAGGGCCTCATCGCCACGCTGCTCGGCCTGGCGCGCACGCGCCTGGAGCTCTTGAGCGTCGAGATGCAGGAGCTGCTCGCGCGGCTCGTGCTGCTCATGGTCGGCGCGGTGGCGGCGATCCTGCTCGCCGCGCTCGCGCTCGGCTTCGGCGCGGTGGCGCTGGTGATGTGGGTGGCGCCCGAGCACCGCGTGGCGGTGGCGACGGGCCTGGCGGTCGCGTTCCTCGCCGCGGCCGCGCTCATCGCCTGGCGCGTGCGGCGCGGCGGCCGCGTGCCGCACGCCGCTAAGCCCGGCGTCGAGCTCGGCGCGCTGCTGCGCCGAGCGCTCGACGAGCGCCGCGCGCCGGCGCGCTAGCGTCGCCAGCACTGCCCTCATTCGCGCGGCTCGAGCGCTTTTTCGTCGCGCGCGAGCTCGCCGAGGCTCGCGGCGAACGGGCGCACGCGCGCTTCGCGCCGCAC
>JBFFZT010000099.1:0-6492 GCA_041568535.1 Burkholderiales bacterium
CCGGGTGCAGGCGGCCCTTCAGGTGCACGCCGACCACGTCCGGCGTGAGGATGTACACCGGCTGGCCGAGCATGCCGGCCTCGGCTTCGATGCCACCCACGCCCCAGCCGACCACGCCGATGCCGTTGATCATGGTGGTGTGGCTGTCGGTGCCTACCAGCGTGTCGGGGTAATAGACGCCGTCCTTCGACTTGTGCACGCCGCGCGCCAGGTACTCGAGGTTGACCTGGTGCACGATGCCGATGCCCGGCGGCACCACCTTGAAGGTATCGAAGGCCTGCATGCCCCATTTCAGGAACTGGTAGCGCTCCTCGTTCCTCTTGAACTCGAGCTTCATGTTGAGGTCGAGCGCGTTCTTCTTGCCGTAGTGGTCGATCTGCACCGAGTGGTCGACCACCAGGTCGACCGGCACGAGCGGCTCGATGACCTTCGGGTTCTGGCCCATCTTCTTCGCCACGCCGCGCATCGCCGCGAGATCGCAGAGCAGCGGCACGCCGGTGAAATCCTGCAGCACGATGCGCGCCAGCACGAACGGAATTTCCGCCGTGCGCTTGGCGTTCGGCTGCCAGCCGGCGAGCTGTTTTACGTGCTCCTCGGTGACCTTCTTGCCGTCGCAGTTGCGCAGCACCGATTCGAGCACGATGCGGATCGAGAGCGGCAGCCGCGCGATGTCCACGCCGAGCGCCTTGCCGAGCTTGGGCAACGAGTAGAACTTGCCGCCCTTGAGCGGCTGCAGGGTGTCGTGCAGGTTATGCGGCATGCGTGCCTCCAGGTTTCGATTCTTGCGCCTCGAGCTGCGCCATCAGCCGGGCGCGCTCTTCGAGAAGCTGCGTCAGCTGCTCGTCGCAGCGCGCGATGGGCGTCGGATAGTTGCGGATCTCCTGCGACAGGGCGTCGATGCGCTTGCGCAGCTCGGCGAGCGTGCTCATGATCGGCGCAGCTGCACGTCGTAGGTGAGTCCCTGGTCGTCGCGGCAGGTGCCGCTGCCGGCCGCGCCGGTGACGCCCCGGAAGTCGCAGCGCAGGCCCTTGCCGTCGGCGGAGCGCAGCAGCGCCTTGGCCTCGGTGCCCAGCGGGTCGTCGATCACCACCGAAGTGCCGACCCCCGAGCGGCGGCTGCCGAAGACCCCGCCCACCACGAATCCGGTGCGCGGGCCCGGGTCGCTCACCACCCAGGTGCCTTCATAGGTGCGCTCGCCGATCATGACGCGGATGTGCATCTCGCCGCCGGTCTGCCCGGTGGCCTCGCCGTAGTACAGCTCGCCGCTGTCGCGCGGCATCAGCGTCAGCCCGTAGGTCGTGGTGCAGCCGGCGAGGACAGCGGCAAGGGCAAGCGCCGGTACGCGCATCATTCAGGCGACCATCAGGTCCACGAAGTCTTTGACCGGCGTTTGCGCCAGGCGGTTCGCGTCGAGACACAGCTCGAGGATCGCCCGCTGCCGGTCCGGCGCGAAGCGCCGCGCCAGATTGGTCTTGAATTTCTCCACCAGCACCGGCATGCCTTCCTTGCGCCGGCGCTTGTGCCCGATCGGGTACTCGCACACCACTTCCTTCAGCTTCGAGCCGTCCTTGAATTCCACCGTCAGCGCGTTGGCGATCGAGCGCTTCTTGGGGTCGTGGTAGTCGCGCGTGAAACGCTTGTCCTCGACGCACACGATCTTCGCGCGCAGCGCGTCGATGCGCGGATCCGTGGCGATGCCATCCTCGTAGTCGGCGGCGGTCAGGCGCCCGAAGATGAGCGGCACCGCCACCATGTACTGGATGCAGTGGTCGCGGTCGGCTGGATTGTTGAGCGGCCCTTTCTTGTCGATGATGCGGATCGCCGCCTCGTGCGTGCGGATCTTGATGCGCTTCACGTCCTTGATGCGGTCCTTCACCTGCGGATGCAGCTGCATCGCGCACTCCACCGCGGTCTGCGAGTGGAATTCCGCCGGAAAGCTGATCTTGAACAGCACGTTCTCCATCACGTAGCTGCCGAACTTCCTCTGGAACTTGAAGGGCTTGCCCTTGAACAGGACGTCGTAGAAGCCCCAGGTCTTCGCCGTGAGCACCGAGGGATAGCCCATCTCGCCGGTCTTCGAGATGAGCGCGAGGCGCACCGCGCGCGCGGTGGCGTCGCCCGCGGCCCAGCTCTTGCGCGAGCCGGTGTTCGGCGCGTGGCGATAGGTGCGCAGGGACTGCCCGTCCACCCAGGCCTGCGACACCGCGTTCACCACCTGGTCGTAGGTGCAGCCGAGCATGTGCGCGACCACCGCGGTGGAGGCGACTTTCACCAGCACCACGTGGTCCAGGCCGACGCGGTTGAACGAGTTCTCCAGCGCGATCACGCCCTGGATCTCGTGCGCCTTGATCATCGCGGCAAGCACGTCCTTCATGGTGAGCGGCTGGCCGTTGCGCGACAGCCAGTCGGCGGTGGCGAGGATGCCGCCGAGGTTGTCCGACGGATGCCCCCACTCGGCGGCGAGCCAGGTGTCGTTGAAGTCGAGCCAGCGGATCATGGCGCCGAGGTTGAAGGCCGCCTGCACGGGGTCGAGCTGGAACTTGGTGCCCGGCACCTTGGCGCCGCGCGGCGTGACCGTCTCCGGATCGATGGGCCCGAGCAGCTTGGTGCACGCAGGGTATTCGAGCGCCTCGAAGCCGCAGCCGAGCGTATCCATCAGGCAGTAGCGCGCGGTGTCGTAGGCCTCGGCGCTCTTCACCTCGTACTTCGTCGCGTAGTCCGCGATCAGCTTCAGGACCTTGTCGGGCTTCGGGCGGACGTTGGAAATGTGCGCGGACATCACTCTTTCTCGGAAAGGGGCTCGAAGGTGTACTCGTTGCCGCCGGCCTTCGGCGACGGGCGCGCCGGCGGCGGGGCGCTGCGCGTCTGCGGGGTCTTGTCCCACCAGATGGCGCGCCCTTTCTTCTGCGACTCGATTTCCTCGGGATGCTCCTCGAGGTAGCGGCGCATGAAGCGCGTATGGTCCGATTCGTACATGCCTACTTCCTTTCCTTCAACGGCACCCACTGCCGGTTCTCGGGGCCGGTGTAATTGGCGCTCGGGCGGATGATCTTGCCGTCGATGCGCTGCTCGATGACGTGCGCCGCCCAGCCGCTGGTGCGCGAGATGACGAACAGCGGCGTGAAGTGCAGCGTCGGCACGCCCATCTTGCTGTAGGACACCGCGCTGAACCAGTCGAGGTTGGCGAACATCTTCTTCTCGGCCGCCATCACCGACTCGATGCGGTCGGCGATCTCGAACTGCGTCATGTCCTTGGCTTCGCGCGACAGGCGCTCGGCCACCGCCTTGATCACCTTGTTGCGCGGATCGGCCACCGTGTACACCGGGTGGCCGAAGCCGATCACCACTTCCTTGGCGGCGAGCCGCTTGCGGATGTCGGCTTCGGCCGCGTCGGCGGACTTGTAGCGCTTCTGGATCTCGTCGGAGACTTCGTTCGCGCCGCCGTGCTTGGGCCCGCGCAGCGCGCCGATGCCGCCGGTGATGGCCGAATACATGTCCGCGCCGGTGCCGGTGACCACGCGGCAGGTGAAGGTGCTGGCGTTGAACTCGTGCTCGGCGTAGAGCACGAGCGAGGTGTGCATCGCGCGCACGTGCGAAGGCGAGGGCGGCTTGCCGTGCAGCAGGTGGAGGTAATGCCCGCCGATCGAGTCGTCGTCGGTCTCGGTCTCGATGCGCTTGCTGCCGTGCGAGAAGTGGTGCCAGTAGAGCAGCATCGAGCCGAAGCTCGCCATCAGCCGGTCGGCGATGGCGCGCGCCCCCTCGATCGGATGCGCGTCCTGCTCCGGCTCGAGCGTGCCGAGGACCGAGCAGCCGGTGCGCAGGACGTCCATCGGGTGCGCGCGGCGGGGCAGCTGCTCGAGCGCGGTCTTCAGCGGCGCGGGCAGGCCGCGCAGCTTCTTCAGCTTCGCCTTGTAGGCGGCGAGCTCCTGCGCCGTGGGCAGCTTCTCGTGCACCAGCAGGAAGGCGACTTCTTCGAACTCGGCCTCGTCGGCGAAATCGAGGATGTCGTAGCCGCGGTAGTGCAGGTCGTTGCCGGTGCGGCCGACCGTGCACAGCGCCGTGTTGCCGGCGGGCACGCCGGAGAGCGCGACCGACTTCTTGGGCTTAGGAGCGTTGGGCGAAGAGCTCATCGAGTTTTTTCTCGTACGCGTGGTAGTCGAGATAGTCGTACAGCTCGTCGCGCGTCTGCATCGTCGCGACGACATCCTTCTGCGTGCCCTGCTTGCGCACCGCCTGGTACACGGCGAGCGCCGCCTTGTTCATGGCACGGAACGCGGACAGCGGGTACAAGGCAATGGCGACGTTCGCCGAGCGCAATTCGTCCACCGTGAACAGCGGCGTCTTGCCGAACTCGGTGATGTTGGCGAGCACCGGCACCTTCACGGCATCGGCGAACTTGCGGTACTGCGCGAGCTCGGTGACCGCTTCCGGGAAGATCATGTCGGCGCCGGCCTCGGCATATCTTGCCGCGCGCGCGAGCGCCGCCTCCAGCCCTTCGCCCGCCAGACCGTCGGTGCGCGCCATGATCACGAACTCGCGGTCGGTGCGCGCATCCACCGCGGCCTTGATGCGGTCGCACATCTCCTCGGCCGAGACCAGCTCCTTGCCCGGCCGATGGCCGCAGCGCTTGGCGCCGACCTGGTCCTCGATGTGCGTCGCCGCGGCGCCCGCCTTGATCAGCGAGCGCACCGTGCGCCCGACATTGAAGGCGCTCGCACCGAAGCCGGTGTCGCAGTCGACCAGCAGCGGCAAGTCGCACACGTCGGTGAGGCGGCGCACGTCGATCAGCACGTCGTCGAGGTTGGAGATGCCGAGGTCGGGCATGCCGAGCGAGCCGGCGGCGACCCCGCCGCCCGAGAGGTAGATCGCGCGGTAGCCGCTGCGCTGCGCGAGGCGCGCGTGGTAGGCGCAGATCGCGCCGATCACCTGCAGGGGCTTCTCGTCCCGCAGCGCCTGCCTGAACTTCGCGCCGGGGCTCATGTGCCGAGCAGGCTCTTCACGCCGTCGCGCTCCTCGTGCAGCTCCTTCAGCGTGGCGTCCATGCGCTTGCGGCTGAAGTCGGAGACGTCGAGGCCCTTTACGATCTCGTAACGGCCGTCCTTGCAGGTCACCGGGTAGCCGTAGAGCACGCCCTCGGCGATGCCGTAGCTGCCGTCGGACGCCACCCCCATGCTCACCCAGTCGCCCGCGGGCGTGCCGAGGAGCCAGCTGCGCACGTGGTCGATCGCGGCGTTGGCGGCGCTGGCGGCCGAGGAAAGCCCGCGCGCGTCGATGATCGCAGCGCCGCGCTTTTGCACCGTGGGAATGAACGTGCCTTCGAGCCAGGCCTGGTCGTTGATCATCGGCCACACCTTCTTGCCCTCGCACTCGGCCTGGAACACGTCGGGATACTGCGTCGCCGAGTGGTTGCCCCACACGGTCACCTTCTTCACCGCCGCGTTCGGCTTGCCGATCTTCTGCGCGATCTGCGAGGTGGCGCGGTTGTGGTCGAGCCGCATCATGGCCGTGAACTGCGTGGGCTTGAGGCTCTTCGCGTTCTTCATCGCGATCAGGCAGTTGGTATTCGCGGGGTTGCCGACCACCAGCACTTTGACGTCGCGCTTGGCGACCTTGTCGAGCGCCTGGCCCTGCGGCGCGAAGATCTTGCCGTTCGCCTCCAGCAGGTCCTTGCGTTCCATGCCGGGGCCGCGCGGGCGCGCGCCGACCAGCAGGGCGATGTCGGCATCCTTGAATCCCTGCATCGGATCGGAAGCGGCCTGCATGCCGGCGAGCTGCGGGAACGCGCAGTCGTCGAGCTCCATCATCACGCCCTTCAGCGCCTTCTGCGCCTTCTCGTCCGGGATCTCGAGCAGCTGCAGGATCACCGGCTGGTCCTTGCCGAGCATGTCGCCGCTGGCGATGCGGAACAGCAGGGAGTAGCCGATCTGGCCGGCGGCGCCGGTGATGGCGACGCGAACGGGCGCTTTGGGCATGTGTGATGAGCTCCGGATGCGAAGCGACGAGGGCCAGCAATTCTACCGCAGCCCGCGCGCGAAACGCAGTGCACAAAGGGAACTCAATCAATGCGCTACGGCGCTATAATCGTTATCGGTCGCTCCGAGCGCCCACCCCTGACATGGCGAACGCAACGATAAGAAAACCGCGGCCGAAATACCTGAGCCTCGCTGCGCTGCTGTTCGAGATCCGGCTGCCGTTGCCGGGCTGGGTGTCGATCCTGCACCGGATCAGCGGCTTGCTGCTTTTCCTGGCGGTGGTGTGGCTGCTGTTCATGCTCGACCGCAGCCTCGCCTCGGAGGAAGGCTTCGAGTCGATGCGCCGCTACCTGGGATTGGTCCCGGTGAAGCTTTCGCTGCTGGTGCTGATCTGGGCCTATTGCCATCATTTCTGCGCCGGCATCCGCTTCCTGTTGCTCGACCTGGACCGGGGCGTGGACAAGGCGACGGCGCGCCTCACCAGCATCGCGGTCCTTGCCGTGAGCCTCGGCCTGACCGC
>JBFFZT010000100.1:0-6488 GCA_041568535.1 Burkholderiales bacterium
CCAGGAGCTTGCGCTCCTTGCCGGCGACCACGTGCAGGATCGGGTCCTTGCCCTTGCCGCCGTCGGCGTACAGCCAGGCGCCCGGGAACTTGAACGGCGGGCGCGCGCCCGGCTTGAGGTTGAGGTGCTCCTCGTAGAAGGCCAGCGTCGCCGGCAGATCGTCGGTGATGATGTTGAAGTGGTCCATGCGCGTGATCGGCATCTCAAGCTCCCCTGGCGGCGACCCGGGCCTGGCTCTTTCTGTCCAGCACGGCCATCGCCATGGCGGTTAATGTGGCACGCGAAACGCAGCGCCGCAACCGGGCCGCAAGGGTAGAATTTTCCGCATGCTGGACTCCGCCCTGCGCAAGGTATCGGAAGAGCTGATCGAGCTCGCGGCCAGCGGCCACACCGCGCCGCGCTTCAGCGAGCGCTTCCCGAAGCTCACCGCCGACGCGGGCTACCGCGCCATGCGCCGCCTGCACCAGCACCGGCTGACGATCGGCTGGCAGCCGCTCGGGCGCAAGATCGGCTTCACCAACCGCACGCTGTGGCCGCGCTACGGCGTCGACAAGCCGATCTGGGGCTTCGTCTACGACCACACGCTGATCCGCGCGGTCGACAACCGCGCCGAGGTGCCGCTCGAGGGCCTGGCGCAGCCGCGCATCGAAGCCGAGATCTGCTTCGGGCTGAAGGCGCCGCCGCCGCGCTCGCACGACGCGCACGCCATCCTCGCGGCGATCGAATGGGTGGCGCATTCGGTGGAGATCGTGCAGTGCTTCCACCCGGAGTGGAAGGTGCAGCTGCCCGACTGCACCGCGGCCAACGGGCTGCACGGGCGCCTGGTGCTCGGCACGCCGGTCGCGGTGGAGTCGATCCCCGACCTCGAGGCGCTGCTGCCCGCGGCGCGCGTGGTCCTGCGCCACGGCGGCAAGACGGTCGACGAGGGCATCGGCGCCAACGTCCTCGACAGCCCGGTGTACGCGCTCGCGCACCTGGTGGAGCTGCTCGCGCTGCAACCCGACTTCGACCAGCTGCACGCGCACGAGATCGTGTCCACCGGCACGCTGACCGACGCGCATCCGGTGAAGCCCGGCGAGACTTGGAGCACCGCCTTCGAAGGCCTGCCGCTGCCCGGCCTCACCGTGAAATTCACGTGAGGCGCCCGCTGGACGGCGTCACGGTGGTGGCGCTGGAGCAGGTGATCGCAGGTCCTTTCTGCACGCGCCAGCTCGCCGAGCTCGGCGCGCGCGTCATCAAGATCGAGCGCCCCGAGGTGGGCGACCAGGCGCGCTCGATGGACCGCACGGTGCAGGGGCTGTCGTCGCATTTCGTCTGGACCAACCGCTCCAAGGAAAGCCTCGCCCTCGACGTGAAGCACCCGCAGGCGAAGGCGATCCTGGCAAAGCTCCTCGAGCGCGCCGACGTCTTCGTGCAGAACCTCGCCCCCGGCGCCGCCGAGCGCCTGGGCCTGGGCGCCGCCGAGCTGCGCGCGCGCCATCCGCGCCTCGTGTGGTGCGGCATCTCCGGCTACGGCCCCGCCGGGCCGTATGCCGACAAGCGCGCCTACGACCTGCTCGTCCAATGTGAGGCGGGCCTGCTGTCGGTGACCGGCACGCCCGAGGCGCCCGCCAAGGCCGGCATCCCGGTCGCCGACATCGCCGCCGGCATGTACGCGATGTCCTCGATCCTCGCCGCGCTGCTCAGGCGCGAACGCGACGGCGTCGGGGCGACGCTCGACATCACCATGTTCGAGTCGCTCGGCGAGTGGATGGGCTTTCCCGCCTACTTCACCGCCTACGGCGGCACGCCGCCGCCGCGCTCGGGGGCGTATCACGCCACCATCGTGCCCTACGGCCCGTTCAGCGCGGGCGACGGCAAGACGGTGTTCCTCAGCATCCAGAACGAGCGCGAGTTCGCGCGCTTCTGCGACCAGGTGCTCGGCAACGCGGCGCTGGCGAAGGACGCGCGCTTCGCGTCCAGCCCGGCGCGCGTCGCCAACCGCGACGCGATGCACGCCGAGATCGCGCGCGTGTTCGGCGCGCTCACGGCGGCGCAGGTGGTCGAGCGCCTGGAGGGCGCCGGCATCGCCAACGCGCGCCTCAATTCCATGCAGGAGTTCTGGGACCACCCGCAGCTCGCGGCGCGCGACAGATGGCGCGAGGTCGGCACCGAGGCGGGCGCGGTGCGCGCGGCGAAGGTGCCGCTCAACCTCTCGGAGTTCGAGCCGCGCATGGACGACGTGCCGGCGCTCGGCGCGCACAGCCGCGCGATCCTCGCGGAGCTGGGCTACGGCGCGACCGAGATCGAGCGGCTCGCCGCCGCCGGGGCGATCAGCTCTTCTTGAGCTCGATGCCCGCGGCGCGCGCGAGCTCACGCTGCACGCGCGCCACGCGCTCGACTTCGCCCTTGGCGGCGAAGCGCTCGTAGAAGCCTTCCTCGCGGAACTCGCGCACCATGTCGGCCCAGGGCGCGAGGCGCTGCTCCCAGCGGCCCTGGCGGCCGTCGACGGGCTCGGCGTCCTCGCGCGCGAGCGCGGTGCACACCCGGATCATGGCCTTCAGGGTCACCGGCTTGGTGACCATGTAGTTGTCCTTGCCCCAGGTGTCGCCGAAGGCGCTCTTCGCGGCCTTGAGGAAGTCGCGGATCGCGGCGTAGTACTTGTCGACGTTCTTCGCGCTGCCGCCGGTGACCTGGATCCTGCGCCAGTCGGTGCGCACCCAGCGGTGCAGCTCGTTGAACAGCTCCGCCTGCAGGATCCACTTGTCGCGCTGGCTGCGCCCGCCGAGGCGGTTGATGCGGTAGCGCAAGGGGCTGTCGCCCTCGCTGTAGAGCTTGTCGACCAGGCGCGCGGCGAACTTGCGGTCCGGCGCCGCCCACGACACTTTCTCGTAGAGGTCGACGAGGTGGCTCTTGTTGATGCGCGTCGGCGTGGAATTGATGATGACGAACATCTCGGTGGAGAAGTCTTCGCTCCTGCCGTCGAAGATCATGCACGGCACGCGGATGCCGGCGGCCTCCGCGGGCTTGTCCAGCATGTAGAAATGCAGCGCCGCCAGGCGGTGCTGGCCGTCGATGATCAGGAACTTGGCGCTGGGCTCCGAGAGGTGCCCCATGCCGTCGGCGGCCGACTGGTAGCGCAGGGTCTCGGAGGTGAACAGCAGCACCGTCCCGGGGATCGGCGGCTGCGTCACCGCGGTCTCGTAGAAGTTGCGGAGCTGGCGCACCTTGGCCTGCGACAGCGAGCGCTGGAAGGCATGGTCGGTGCGCTCGATGCGCGCGATGAACTGCGCGATGTCGTCGTCCTGAGCGATGCGCGAGGGGGCGATCTGCTCGCCCTCGCCATAGAACCGGCTTATGAACCTGACCCGCGACAATAGCTCCTTCGCGGGGTAGCTGACGAAATAGAAAATCCCGTCCTTTTGGCGGATCTGCGTTGCGAGCACGGCTGCTGCCTCCGGGCGGGTCGCCCCAAACTATCGAGTCCCGGCGAATGATACCGAAGGCTGCCGCGCCCCGCAGCGCTGGATTGCAGGCGCTACCCCGGGCAGGCGGGCAGCATCAGGGCCTGCAGGACCTCGCCGGTGCGCCGGTTCTGCACGAACGCGGCCACCCCGGAATGGGCCGGGACCGCCTTGGGCAGCAGGGGCAGCGCCCGCTGCTCGGCGATCTTCCCGGCGTTGAAGGCGATCGGGCCCACCCACTCGAACACCACGTAGTCGTGCGAGAGCGTGCGGCCCCGGTTCTCCCCCGCGGCGACCTGGGAGACGAGCTTGTTCTCGTAGCTGGCGAGGTAAAGCGCGGCATCGGCCGCCTGCGCTGCATCGAGAAGCTCCGCGCGCACCTCGGTCAGCAACGTATCCGGCCGTCCGCCTTCCAGGCTAAGCGCGATGCGCGCCGACGGTGGCCGCGCGTTGATCTTCGCCACCGCCTCCTCGAAAGCGCCTGCCGTGTACCAGCGGCGGAAGTCCTTGCCCTGAAGCATGACCTGCGGCGTGTAGACGACGCGCGCGCGCAGCACTTGCGCCAGCCGGCGCTGCCGGTCGCTGAAGCGCTGCTGCGCGTAGGGGTCCTTCCAGCCGATGTAGTCCCAGTAGTTCACGTGCAGGGACAGGGGCACCACGCGGTCCGGGGCGAAGCCCTGCGTGCCCAGGCTCTGCAGCCAGCGGTCGGCCGGCGGACAGCTGTCGCAGCCCTCCGACGTGTAGAGCTCGACCAGCGCCGCGGTGTGGGGCCCGGACTGGGCGCTGCATTGCACGGCCTGCGCCTGAGGCAGCAGCGCGAGGAGAACCAGGGCGAGGGCGACCCGCATGGGCGTCAGTCGAAACGGCGGGTCCGGGGCTTACCGCGGCAACGCGATAATGCGGGGTGTCCCTGAAGCTCTCCGTCCTCGACCAGTCGCCGGTCATCTCCGGGCATACGCCGGCGCAGGCCATTGCCGCCACGCTGGAGCTCGCGCGCCATGCCGAGCGGCTCGGCTACCACCGCTACTGGCTCGCCGAGCACCACGCGATCGCCGCGCTCGCCGACCCCTGCCCCGAGGTGCTGCTTGCCCGCCTGGGGGCGGAAACCAAGCGCCTGCGCGTCGGTACCGGGGGGGTATTGCTGCCCTATTACAGTGCATTCAAGGTCGCCGAAGTGTTTCGCATGCTGGAATCGCTGTACCCCGGACGCGTCGACCTGGGCATCGGCCGCGCGCCGGGCGGCGACGCACGCACCGCGCACGCCGTCGGCGGCGGGCAACTGCCCACCGCCGAGGACTTCCCGCAGCGCGTCTGGGAGCTGGTCGCGCACCTGGACGGCAACCTGCCCGACGACCATCCGCACAAGCGCGTGCGGCTGCAGCCCGGGGGCGACACGGCGCCCGAAGTCTGGCTGCTCGGCTCGTCCGACTTCAGCGGCGCGCTCGCCGCGCAGCTCGGGCTGCGCTTCGCGTTCGCGCACTTCATCAACCCGCGCGGCGGCGACGCCGTGACGCGGGCCTATCGCGAGCGCTTTCAGCCCTCGGCGCGCGAGACATCGCCCGCCGCCATCGTCTGCGTGTTCGTGATCTGTGCCGCCGACGACGCCGAAGCCGAGCGCCTCGCGGCGTCGATCGACCTGCGCCGGCTGCACATGGCGCTCGGCCGCGATACGCCGGTGCCCACGCTCGCCGAGGCCGAAGGCCACGCGTACACCGACGAGCAGCGCCGCTACGTGCTCGCGCAGCGCGAGCGCGCGGTCATCGGCGGGCCCGACAAATGCCGGCGCGAGTTGACCGCGCTCGCCGAGCGTTATGGCGCCGACGAAGTGATGGCGCTCACCATCACCGGCGATTACGCGTCGCGGTTGCGCTCGTACGAATTGCTGGCACAAGAATTTTTATAGGGCGATTGCGCTCGCTGCCGAAAACGTTTCAAACGGCGCATCGGCCCCAGCATTGACCTTGGTCAACGCGAACACCTCGCATGACGCGTGAAAATGTCACCTCGTTTTTCTCGATTTGCATCAGCCTCGCCTTCTCTTCGCTGGCATTGACGCGAGCGCAGAAGGATCTCAGCGCGAAGCACACCGCGCAGCCGAACAAGATGAAAGCCTGCAATGAGCGGGCCGGCGACAAGCAGCCCAAAGGCGACGCGCGCAAGAGCTTCGTGAGCGCGTGCCTCAAGGGCTAATTCGAAACCTGAACTTGAGAGCTGGAGGATCTATAGTGATTTCAAGAATGGGTATGTCTTTATTGGGCGCCCTCGCGGCGCTGCTCCTGGTTGCCGCGCCCGCGATGGCGCAGGGCAACGCCACCGACGCTTACGCGACCGACAGCCGCGGCCACATCGTGCGCAGCGGCCATGGCCTGTGCTGGCGCACCATCTCCTGGACGCCTGAAAAGGCGATCGAGGAATGCGACCCGGACCTGGTGAAGCGTCCGCAACCCAAGCCGGCGGCTGCCGCGCCCGCACCTGCGCCGGCGCCTGCGCCCGCGCCTGTCGCGCGCGTGATCGACACCGACGGCGACGGCGTGCCCGACAACCTCGATCGTTGTCCGAATACGCCTGCCGGCGCGCGCGTGAATGCCGACGGCTGCGAGCCCGACAGTGACGGCGACGGCGTCGTCGACCGACTGGATCGCTGCCAGAACACGCCGCGCGGCGCGCGGGTCGACGCCAACGGCTGCGAACTCGACAGCGACGGCGACGGCGTCGTCGATCGGCTCGACCGCTGCCCCGGCACCAAGGCCGGCGTCAAGGTGGATGCCAACGGCTGCGAAATCCGCGAGGTGATCTCGCTTCGCGACGTCAATTTCGCCACCAACTCCGCCGAGCTCACGCCGACCTCGTCGGGCAAGCTGGACGAGGCGGCAGAGACGCTCAAGAGGCGCGGCAACGTACGCGTGGAAGTGGCCGGCCACACCGACAATCGCGGCAGCGCCGCGTACAACCGCGCCCTGTCGCAGCGGCGCGCCGAGGCGGTGATGCGCTACCTCGTGTCCAAGGGGGTCGATCCGGCCAACCTGACGGCACGCGGCTACGGGC
>JBFFZT010000101.1:0-6481 GCA_041568535.1 Burkholderiales bacterium
CTCATGTCACATGCCTCCCTCTTGCGGCACCACCAGGCCGGCGGCGAGCAGCGCGCGCTGCAGGTACGCCGTGCCCGCGCGGATCGCCGCGAGCGCGCCGGAGAAGTCCGCCGTGGCCGCGCGGCGCGTCGCGGTGCGGCGCAGGTCCTCGTTGGACGCGACATAGCGCTCCACCAGCCGGCGCGCGCCTTCGCTCGGCCGCAGCTCGGCGAGGGCGAGCGGCACCAGCTCGCCGTAGTCGCGGTTGCGCTCCAGCTCGAAGCGGAACTCGTCGGCCGCGTCGCTGAAATGCGGCGCATAGATGAGCGTCTTGCCGGCGAGCAGCGGGCCGAACGCGTCGAGCTGGAGACTCTCGGCCTGCAGCAGCAGGCGGTTGGCCTCGGCCATGCGCTGCGCGCCGGCGAGGTCCGCGGCCTGCTCGACGAGCCTCGACACCGACAGCCACGCGGCGTCGCTCTGCGGCTCGCGCCCGAAGTGCGCCAGGTGCTCGCGGTAGGACTTGCGCAGCGATTCCAGGCTCGCGCCCAGCTGCGTGTTGCGCATGCGCTCCTCGCGCGCGCGGGCCTCGGGATCCGGCACCAGGTGGCGCGCGCGCGCCATCGCCGCGATGACGTCGTTCAGCAGGGCGTTGGCCTGCGCCGTGTCGCCCGACTTGAGCGCGGCCAGCGCCCGGCCGTAGTCCTCGCGCGCGCGCTCGACGAGCGCGTTCGCTTCGGCGTTGCGGCTCGCACCGATGCGCTCGAGCGCGGGCACGTCGGCGAGCAGCCGCGCGGCGAGGAGATCCTTCTGCCGCACGAGCTGCGCCGAGGGCGCGCTCTGCGCCGCCGCGTGGCCCGCGAGCCATGCCGCCGCCAGGATCAGCGCCCAGCGCTTCACTGCGCTGCCCCGGTGCCGGCCGCGGTCGCGGCGGGCGACTTGTTCTTCGAGTGGCAGCGGCGGCAGTCCGAGACCGGGAACGCGACCTTGCCGTGGCACACGCCGCACTTCTGCCCGAGCAGGATCGCCGCCATGCTGATCTGGTTGGCGCCCTTCTGCGGCACGAAGATCGCCGGGTGGCAGTTGGCGCAATCGAGCCACTCGGTGTGCTGCTTGTGCGGATACACCACGTCGGGCATCGAGCCCTTCACCTCGCGCACGATGTTGAGGTCCATCACCGTCGGCTGCGCGTTCGCGTCCTCGACCGCCGCGCGCGGCTGCACGCGCTTTTCCTCGAGCGCGGCCACCCAGTCCACGTGGTTGCCCGAGTTGCTCCGCGGCAGCGACTGGAACGAGGTGCGCGGCGGCTGCAGCGCCGCCGTGCCGGGGCTGGCGGGATCGTGGATCCCGTCCTCGGCCGGCGGCGGGTTGCGCTCGCTCTGCGGCGTGAGCAGCCGGTTGAAGGCGTTGGGATTGGCGCCGGCGCGCGGTGCGGGCGCGGACGCCACGGGTGTCGGCACCACGGGTGTCGGCGCCGCGGGCTTCACGGTGGCGGCGGGCTTCGGGGCGGGCGCCTTCGCCGCGGTTCTCGGGCTCACGCCCGCCGACGCGAGCAGGTAGTCCACCGCCGCGCGCACGTCGGCGTCAGCGAGCCCGAGGTCGCCGCCCTTCGCCGGCATGCCGCGGGGCGTGCCTTCCAGCGCGCTCCGATAGAGCGAGGCCACGCCGCCGCGCACGCGCGCTGCCCACGCCTCCTTGTCGCCGAGCTTCGGGGCGCCCGCGAGGCCGCTCGTGTGGCACAGCGCGCACTTAGCCTCGTACACCTCCTTGCCGGAGGCGGCGAGCGCGGACGCCGTGGCTCCGGCGAGGAGCATCGCGAGGAGAGCAGCGGAGAGCGGGCGCGTCATGGTCGACGCCTCAGCGCGCGGCCGCCGGCGCCGCGGCCGGCGGCGGCGCCGCGAGCTTCTGCAGCGTGCTCTCGTGCACCAGCGTCGGCGTGCCGGGCTTCGCCGAGTGGCACAGGTCGCAGTTCTCCACCGACCACGCGACGCTGCCGTTGTGGCAGGCGCCGCAGTACTGGCCGTCGATGATCTTCAGCATGTTGATGTCGTTGCCGCCCGCCTTGAACTGGAAGCCGAGGTCGCTGTGGCAGACCTTGCAGCGAAAGCGGATGCGGTGGAACCAGTGCGGGAACACGACCGGCCGCACGCCGGCCGCGTCGGAGTAGTTGTTGATCACCACGTCGCCGTACTCGGCGTGCGCCTCGCGCTGCGCGAGCGCGACGAGCGCCGCGCCGAGCGCGACGAGCGCGACCACGAGCCATGCGGCGGCGCCGCGGATCCTGGTTACCGGTGTGTGCATGCGGACTCCCTCAGTAGGCGCCGAAGCGCCGGCTCACGCGCAGGAACACCAGGCCGTTCAGCTTGCCCTGGATCTCGGCGATGCGCGCGAGCAGCCGCGTTTCCAGTCGCCCGATGTCGTAGTCGAGGCGCTGCTCGAGCGACTGGCTCGCCTGCTCCAGCGGCGCGTTGAGGTCGCCGAGCCGGCGCGAGGCGAGCTGCGACTCGCTCACGCTGTACACGGCGCTGTAGCGCAGGCCCGCCACGCCGAAAGCCCTGGCGTGCTGGTACGAAAGGTTCCCCGAGGTGTTGGTGTCGAAGCCCTCCGCCGGCACCTGGGGGGTCTCGACGCGCGTCGCCTGCGCCGTGAGGTTCGCGGTGGCGAAGGCATGGCGGCTGAACTGGAACTGGCCGTTCGCCTGCGCGTTGACCAGCTGGAATCGGTTCTCGTCGAAGCCCGTGCGCCGCGAATCGGCGGCCGAGAGCGAGGCGTAGGCGCTCGAGCGCTCGCCCGTCTGCCCGCTCCAGGACAGGCCTGCCGAGTGCAGCAGCGTGCTCGAGCTGCCGTTCACCGAGTCGTCGGTCCCCTGCAGGCTCTGCGCGACGTTCGTGGTCACCGTGGCGCGCGACGCCAGGGCAATGCTGCGCGTGAGCGTGTGCGTGAACTGGCCGGTGACGGCCCGCCGGTCGCCCTCCGGAGCGCCGCTCTGGTTGCTCAGGTTCGCGCTCAGGCTGCGCCCGTACTGAAAGCGCCCCAGCGGGATGAGATCCGGGGTGTAGGTCACGCTTGCGCCCTGGGTGCTGATGACGTCACGGCTCTGCTCGGTCAACACCTCCGAGACCGCGGCGATTCCCGACAACGTGGTCTTGCGGTTCAACTGGTAGGTCACGCCCAGGTTGCCGCTCACGGTGCGCGCCTGCGCGGACGCGCCCGCCTCGCCGGTTTCGCTGCGGAACACGCGTAGCCCGCCGGTCAGGTACCAGGGCGACTCGCGCTCGGGGCGCCAGTTGGCGAAGGAGCTGAACTGCACGAAGCGCGAGCGGCGCTCGATCGGCCCGAACAGGCTCGCCTCGCGGAACTCGTTGCTGTTCGCGCTGGCCAGCGTCTCGACCGACAGCCCGGCGCCCTCCCGGTAGCTGTGGCGCGCGGTCAGACGCTCCAGGCGCGACTCGCCGTCCTGGCTGCGCGAATTGGAGGAGCGGCTACCGGTCAGGTCGTAGTTCTGCGCGCCCGACTGGCCGGTCATGCGCGCCTCCCAGACCTCGAGCGTGTCCCGGCCCAGGCTCTCGGAGTCGAGCACGCTGCGATCGGCGGTGAACGAGTAGTTCGTGCTGCTGCCATTGGGCCGGTAGTCCTGGCGCAGCCCGACGCGCGTGGTGGTGAAGTCCGCGCTGCTCACCTCGCCGCTGGTGCGGCTGTCGGAGCGCTCGACGCGCGCCTGGAACGGGAAGCGGCTCGCCGGGAACACCGACAGCGCACCGTTGCCGGTGAGCGCCGTGGTGTCGCTGCTCGCGCCGAGCAGCCCGCTCGCCGCGCTCGTCTCGCCGCTGAGCACGGTGCTCGCGAAGACGCCGAGCCCGCCGCTCACCTGCACGAACCAGGGCTGCCAGATATAGGTGGCGCCGCGCGCCTCGGCGCTGTCGATGCGCTGCACGCGACGCGGCTGGTCCTCCACCCCGACCACGCGCAATTCGCTCGACACGCTGCCGCCCCAGCGAACCGGCGCCAGCGACCAACCGAAGCCCCCGGCGTCGCGGGCCGGGGTCTCCGGGCCGCCGGCGCTCGCCGGCTCGACCCTCAATCCCTGGAACACCGGTGCGCCGGCCGGCGCCTCGGCGTCGTTCTGGGCGCGCAGCGGCAGCGCGGCGCACGCACCGGCGGCGAGCAGGCAGGCCAATGCCGTTCGGCCTCTTTGCCCGCCCTCACGCACCCTTCTCCCCGGCTGCGCCGCGCACCACGGCCGGCGGATAGCGCGACGCGTCGATGCGGATGGTCTGCGCCGCGCGCAGGCGCGTGAGGAACGCGCTCCAGCGCGCGTCCGACTGCTCGCGCTCCCACAGCGCCGCCGCGCGATCCTTGACGTCGGCGAACGCGCGCCGTTGGGCGGGCTCCCGGCTCACCAGCCTGACGATGGCGATGCCTTCCAGGACGAGCACCGGCGCCGAGATCTCTCCGGGCTTAAGGGCATCCACCACCTTCTGCATGCCCTCCTGCAGCATGCCGCCGTGCAGGTAGCCGAGGTCGCCGCCCTTGGCCGCCGAGCGGTCGGCCGAGTGCAGCCGCGCCATCTCGGCGAAGTCCGACCCCGCGCGCAGGCGCTTCACGATCTGCTCGGCTTCTTCGCGTGCCTTGTCCCACGCCACCTGCGGCGAGGCGGGATCCACCTTGAGCAGGATCGCCGACAGCCGCGATTTCGCGGGCTCGGTGAACTGCTCCGGGTGCGCCGCGTAGTACGCCTTCGCCTGGGCCTCGGTCGGCGCCGGGCCGCTGCGCGCGCGGCGCTCGATCTGCTCGAGCAGGTCCTTCTGCGCGAGGTGCTCGCGCAAGCCCGGGAGCAGCGCTTCGCGCCGCTCGCGCCACTGGGCGCTTTGCCCATAACGCGCGTCGTACTCGGCGATCGCCTTGTCGATGCCCGACGGGTCCGGCTGCAGCCCGAGCCGCTTCGCTTCCGCGAGCAGCAGCACGCGGTGGATCAGCTGGTCGCCCACCTCCCGGCGCAGGTTGTCCACCTCCCCTTGGGGCGGCTTGCGGTGATAGAACTTCTGGCGCGCCGCCTGGTAGTAGGCGCGCTCGTACGCCTCGCCGCGGATCACGACCTCGCCCACCACCGCGAACACCACGCCGCCCGGCTCGAGCGGCGCGGCGCGCGCGTCGGCGGGCTGCGCCGGCGTCGCGGCGACCAGCAATCCGAAAAGCAGCAATGTGCGCATGGATTTGTCCTCAGGAAACGCAGCGGGCCGGACGCCGCGGCGGCCGGCCCGCTGATGCCTTGCGAGGCTCGCCTACTTGACGTGGCAGGCGAGGCACACCGCGCTGCCCGCGTTCGAGATGCGCAGGAACGTCGTGTTGGTGTCGCTGTGCGGGTCGTGGCAGCTCGCGCACTCCACGCCCGGGCCGTTGCCCGCGGCGAACGTCCGGTTGTAGAGGATCATGTCGGTCTTCTGCCGACCGGTGCCGCCCGTGTCGACCCAGAACACCGTGTTGCCGGAGATGACCGTGTTCTGCGGCGCGACGAAGTCGGTGTCGCTGCAGGCGGTCGTCGGCGAGGCCACGGTCGGCCCGCCGCCGCAGTACTGGATGCCGATCGGGTGATCGTCGCGCAGGTCCACGCCGAGGTTGCCGACGCCGAGCGACGCGGTGCGCGCGGCGAGCTGGCCGGTGGTCGTATCGACCGGGCTGGCGGTGCCGGTGCCCGCGGTCCAGGTGCCGGCGAAGTTCGCGCCGCCGGCGTTGTAGTTGCCCGATCCCGGCGCGTTGATCATGTTGTTCATGGCCTGCGTGCCGTCGTGGCACGAGAGGCACGCGATCGACACCGACCCTACGGCGACCGACTGGCCGTCGATGGTGCTGCTGATGTTGGTGTCGTAGAGCTGGTAGGGGCCCGCCGGCAGCGCCTTGTTCCACAGCGGCGGCACCGTCGCGCCGGTCGCAGCCGCGTGCGGCGTGTGGCAGAACACGCAGATTTCGGCCGTGCCGCTGGTCGGCGCGAAGCGGTTGTTGGCCGGATCGGTGCTCACCAGATTGTGCTTGGTGGTGGAGATGCCCGCCGTGGCGTCGAAGCCGAACGCGGCGAGCGCCGTGGCGAAGACCGCCAGCAGAACGTGCGCGAAGCCCTTCGGTGTTTTTCTGCTTGTCATCGTGATAACCCCTTTCGAACGTGCGTATCCAGGTTTCCTGCAGGACTCCACGCAGCATTCGTGCCAGGGTCAGTTGCGCCGTATCGCGGGCAGGGTTGCCCTCGCGGCCGGTGTGGGCGATGCTTTTTTCCCCGAAGCGGGAATATCCGTTCCCGAATTCGGGAAGCTACTTGCGCGCCGACTTGCCGGGCGCGGGCGGCGCGAAGTGGCCCTCCCCGGGCTTGAGATGCGCGGGACGAAAGACGTCCACCTTGCGAAAGAACTGGTCGGCCATATACACGCGCCCGTCTTCGTCCACCGCGATCCCGGCCGGCAGCATGTAGCGCGCGGGCGCGTCCGCCTCGCCGCGCGTGCCGATGTACATGAGC